>JANWWT010000003.1 GCA_025055675.1 Pseudanabaenaceae cyanobacterium SKYG29 | reverse complement strand
CGGTCGTGTGCTCTGGGGTTTCTTCTGCCGCTGCCAAGACCTCTGCTTCTGCTGGTTCCTCTGTCAGTAGGTCATCGATCGTGCTCTCTGGGGTTTCTTCTGCCGCAGCCACGCCAAAGACATCTGACGGTTCCTCTGTTGTAATAATTTGCTCTCCTATTTCCAGACTTGCGCTGACCTCTGACTCCTCTACTGAGGCAAAAAACTGGGGCACATCCTGTAAAATCGTGACATCTTCCTCTAAGCCAAGGTCTAGTGCTGGTTGCTCATCTAGTACTAGTGGTTCTGCTTCTTCCCTTAAAATGGCATCGTAGTCAATAGTAGCGTCTTCGTCTCCTATTGCTTCCCTAACCAATTCTAGTAATCCTAGCTCTAACAAGCCCCTACGCTGGGGATATGATACACCTGCCACCTCTTGTTCTACAACTACGGCAGACTCTTCCGCTCCAGCTATTAGCTCAGATAACCCTTGGTCAGCCTCTTCTGGTGTACTTTCGGCAGAACTAGCAGATAAATCATCATTGTCAGCCATCTCAGGAGCAGTCATTTCTGGCACAATCGCCCCTGTTTCGCTTGTTTCTTCTCCAAGCCCTAGGGTTTCTCCGCCCTCCATAACTTCTGTTTCTATAACAAATTCTGGGCTATCAGACTCACCGAATAAATCTATCTCTACCTCGTCACTACCGCTAGACGTAGATACTAGTAAATTCTCAGAAATTTCTGGAGAGCTTGGCTCCGCCGTAAGATTGTTAAGTAAGTCATCAAAGGCTTGTTGGTCTGCCTCAATTTCTGCACCTGCCTCTTGAATAAAAGTGTCTTCTGCTTCCTCTGCCCCTAAACTTAAAGCACCAAGGGGGTCTGCTGCTTGACTAGAAGGGGGATTGACCAGAAAATCCTCTACACCCCAATCTGCCGCACTAGCACTAATGATGGTGCTCTCTACTAGTTCCCCTAGACTTTCTGTCTTACCAATGAGGTATTCCTGCCCTTGGGCGAGATAGGTCTTAATAGTTTCGTAATTGTCACCCCCATCTCTACCTACCTGATTGATATAGCGTAACAACCGTAACATGCCATAATTAGCGATTAGCTCTTCTAGGCTACTCTCTACAGTGGATGTGTCTCTACCCGATCGTCGGTTGTTGATCAGCTCCTCTAATTTCTCGGCGGCTTGGGCACCAAAGTTATCAAAGGGATCGGCGGCGGAAGGATAAATCCCCGTCCTCTCTTCTAGCATCTGAGCTTGGTCAATCACCGACTCCAACAAATTATTAGACTCCACGGGGCTTGTCTGTAACGCCTGGCTTAAACCCCTTACAAAGTTAGACAGCTCACCATAGGCTAAGTTAGCCCCCGCCTGCTCAATGTGCCGTTGTAGATAGGAAACGATCGTGCGCCCAGTTACATCCTGCTCTAGTAGCTCCGCCAACTTGGTCAAGCTAGCACCGGGCGATTGTGCTGACGACAGTTCCCCTAGCAGGGCACTGAGGGTCTCTACTACTGCTGGCTGAGTTAGATGCATCATGGTCATAACCTCCCACTAATAGTTAGCGATTGAATTTGTCGTCCACGTCTACCCGGAATCTTTCTACCGATTCTTGTAGGTTACGGGCAACTACTACTAGGTTTTGTAGCGACTCAGACACACGGCGGGCTTCCTGAGAAGTTTCCTGAGCTGTTAACTCTACCCGTTGCATTACGCTGGATACCGTGCGCGATGTCTCTGTCTGCCTGATTGTATCTTCCGTAATCGATCGCACCAGGTTATCAATCTGTTGCGATACCGTAATGATGTCATTGAGAGCTTGGGTTGCTTGTTCTGCACGGCGCATACCGTCAATTACCTGCTCTGTACCCTTATCCATCACTAACTGTACGTTGTTGGTCTCACCCTGAATTTGCAAGACGATCTGTTCAATTTCCCTAGAAGACCGTGCTACCCGGTCAGCTAACTGCCTAATCTCATCAGCAATTAGAGCAAATTCCTTACCTGCCTCCCCTGCCTTGGCAGCAGCTAAACTGGCATTAATAGCTAGATAGTTCGTCCGTGATGCCACACCCGAAATTAGACCGACAATCTTGGAAATTTCTTGGGAGGCTTCCCCCAATCGTTTTACCTTGCGCGTCGATTCCTCTACCGTCTTGCGAATATTGACAATCCCTGCTAGCGTGACTTGTACCGCATCATTACCCCTCAGGGCTGTCTTGTAGGCAAGTTTAGCCACCTGCTCTGCTTCCCGAGCACTCTCTGCTACCCGTTGGATTGACTCTGTCATCATCTGCACGTTTTGCAGGGTAACAGCTAGTTCCTCTGCTTGTCGCAATGCATCTGCCGATAGGCTACGGGCAAAGGTTTCATTCTCTGCTGCACCCTTGTTCACTTGGCGAGCAGCTTCCCGCACTTGTAACACAATTTCACTCAAGTTTTGAATCGTTAGGTTAAAAGAATCCGCTACCGCTCCCAGTACGTCAGCCGTCACTTCTGCCCGTACCGTTAAGTCTCCCCGCGCTGCCCCTTCCACGTCGTCTAACAGGCGAATTACTTGCCTTTGGAGGTCTTCTTTTGCCTGCTCCAGTTCCGATACCTTCAGTTTGATTTCGTTAAACAATTTGGCTTGTACATCCATCATGCGGTTGAACCCTGTAGCAATTAGGCCCAACTCATCTGTAGTTAGCACTAGGGCACGCACGTTTTGATTGCCCCTGATAACAGCTTCCATCTGCATCTGTAGACTGTCAGCCGTACGTTTGACTTTGCGAGCTACCAGAGAGCCTAAAACGATCGACGTCAGTGTGGATACGCCCAAGCCTATCCCTGTGGTTGCTAATGGCTTGGTATGCTGTGCCCGTAGCCAGGGAGATAGCCCCACGATCAAACTGGCTGCACCTCCCAATAGAAGAGATACCAAGGGAATGACTAGCATTTTCTGCCGCATGGACATACCGTCCAATCCCCCTGGTCGCACTGGGGCAATTTCAGGGACAAAATCTGGTAACGGTGTTTCCTCTACCTTTTTAGTCTGAACAATGCCAATATCAGTGTCAGTTGTGGTGCTGACTAACCCGATTGCTGTTACTGTGCCAGAATGGGCTTCCCCATCAAACTCTTCCCCTTCAATGGCAGCAAATCCGCTAGTGATGTCCTCGTCCTGGAGGGTACGGAAAGCCCCTGTGTCATCGAACTCATCCCCAAAAAACTCATCTGCTTGCTCCGCATCAAAACTAAACTCCTCCTGCTGGGTGATAAAGGTTTTGTTCGTACCAACACTCCCAGGAGAAATCAAAATTGTTGCATCCCCCCGCAAATACTCGCCCCCTTCCTGCTCATAGCCAAAGCTGAAGTCCGTCTCTGATTCGGCAAAAGGGTCTACTACTTCATCACCTGTACCACTAGTGGGGGGAGTGTCCTCCTGATAGTAATCCCCTTGCTTTTGCTTTTCCGCTTCGTTGATTCCCCAAGTAGCATGCTCCAAAATATTGTGATCCTGAGTGACTTGGATAGCAGCTTCATAATTCTTAATGGCTTCCTCACTGTTTTTCAGAGCCAGATTGACGTGACCGTGCAGCAGGCGATACTTAGCATTGTTAGGGTTATGAGCCACTAACTTAGCTGTTAGCACCACGGCCTCTTCATACCTGCCATCGATGTAGGCTCGCTCTGCTTTCTTGTATTCTTCCTGCTCTTTGGTAACAGTTGCCATCAGCTTCTCCTAGAAATTTACTGTAACTGGGGATTGATCCAACGGGGGGAACGTAAAATCTCTTCAGCACTCAGTAGCTGAACTACTTGGTTGTCCGGTAAGTGCCATTCTCCTTTGACAAACCTGTTGAGGGGGTTTTCAATTGGCTGCAATTGCTCGGGGTCCAACCAAGCCACTACGCCAATGCGATCGACTACTGCCCCCAACACCATGCCCCCAGCTTCGATCGCTACAACTGGTAGTTCTGCTCGATCGGTATTGACAGGGTTAGGGTCACCTAGAAACTGCCCCAGGTCGCAGACCCAAATAACTCGCCCTCGTAAGTTAATCATGCCTAGAATCAGGGGTGAAGTATTGGGCATGGGGTTAATCCGATCGGGGGAACACTCTAGGACTTCACGAATTTCAATAGCAGGGAGAGCGTACTCTTTGCCGGAGGGGACAAAAAAACGCAGGTGCAGTTCTCCAACTGGCTCTTCCTGGGCAATAGGTACAAATTCCGCAGGGGTATCGCCAAGGTCAAAAAATACCTCCCCTTGTACACTTGGTTCCCTCCTATCCCCTAGCTGCAGATCAGCATTGGTTGCCATAGCTGCCTAACTTACCCCTTCAATAAATCGAATATAACATAGTAGACGGACTTAACCAAAGGGTAAATCTGTCTTCATGGAGTTAGTGGTGGGGGTAGATGAGGTAGGCAGGGGGGCGTGGTTTGGTCCCGTAGTAGGGGGCGCAGTGCTCTACACCCCTTGTCTTTGGGATTTAGGAGTAAGGGATAGCAAGAAGTTGTCCCCCAGGCAACGGCAACAGCTATCAGAACTAATCCAAAAACAGACGCAGTGGGGCATAGGGGTAGTAGGGGTGGCAGAAATCGACAAATTTAATATTCTGGCGGCGAGCTTGTTAGCGATGGAGCGAGCAATTAAGGCGCTGGGTGTAACACCCCATCATTGTTTAGTGGACGGACGCGATCGGTTGGGTTGGCAAGAAGTTTCTCCCCTTCCCCAAACTGCCATTGTAGGTGGAGATGCTCTCTCAGTAGTAATCGGGGCGGCTAGCATTGTTGCCAAAGTCTATCGGGATAGCCTAATTGCCCAGATGGCACACCACTACCCTGGCTATGACTTGGCCAACAATAAGGGCTATGGTACACCTAAACATCGCCAGGCTGTAATCCAGTTGGGTTTGTCTGACCAGCATCGCCGATCGTTTCGTATGAGGGGGCAGGGTGGAAATTCTCTGTTTGAGTAATGGACATGGGGAAGATGAAGTTGGGGCAAGAATTGGTCGTGCTCTCCAAAAATTGGGGCATGGGGTGGTAGCCTTACCGCTGGTGGGGGAAGGGCATAGTTATCGGGATATTCCCCTCATGGCGGGGGTAGTACAGGCAATGCCGACGGGTGGCTTTGTACGCATGGATGTCAGACAGCTCTGGCGGGATATTAGAAGTGGGTTGCTGGGGTTGACCTGGCGACAGTTCCGATCGCTGTGGCGCTGGAGCAGTAGGGAACGCTTGATTGTGGCAGTGGGGGATATTGTACCCCTTTTGTTTGCCTGGTTGTGCAGTTGGCGGGGCTGTCCCTATGTGTTTGTGGCAACAGCAAAATCAGAATACTATTGGCACGATCGGGGGGGTGCCAAGCTGACTGGGGAGTTTTGGGGTGGTTCGATTTTCTATCCTTGGGAGCGGTGGCTGATGGGGCAGCCCAGTTGTAAAGCAGTGTTTGTACGAGATGAGTTGACAGCAAACTGGTTGCAAAGAAAATTCAAGCTGAAAGTCACGTGTGTAGGTAATCCCATGCTGGATGAGTTGGAGCCTAAGGGCTTAGACCTCCCTGAAAAAGATAGTAGCTGGGTTGTCACTATCCTGCCAGGGTCGCGGGTGCCAGAAGCTTACCAAAACTTTGCACTACTCCTAGAGTTAGCGGAAAACTTACGGCAGTCCCTCGAAACCCCTATTACCTTTTTGGTGGCACTGGCAGATAGTCTCGATCGGGATGTACTGGAGCAGGAATTACAGAGACAGGGCTGGCAAGGGTCAGCGGAGTTCACCAAGCAAAACAGCAAGTTGCTCCTCCTCAAAGGCTACTTCCCCGATTGTCTGCACCTCTGTCATTTTGGCTTGGCGATGGCAGGTACTGCCACAGAGCAATTAGTAGGCGTGGGCAAACCCGTTTTCACTTTGCCAGGACAGGGACCCCAATTCACTCGCCAATTTGCGGAAGAACAGACTTACTTACTCGGCGGAGCAGTTACCTTACTCAACCATCCTGGGGAAGTAGAAAAGATTACCGATCGGATTCTCCATGACCCTGATTTTTTTCACAGTGCTGTTCTGGTGGGACGGGAACGGATGGGAACACCAGGGGCAAGCGATCGGATTGCAAGAATGATCGATACTTTATTCTAATGGCGATGAAGCACCTCACACTCTGAGTAATCCCCACAACTAGTACAGGTATATCAGTATCAGCTATCCCTCTTGCTTCTCAGTCCCAAACAATCTGTTCAAAGAAAGAAACGCCTTGGGAGATTTGATCAGCGAAGGATTTGATAGGTACAACTTCTACACCTACATCTTTTTTTGTGAAATATAGTCATCTTGGCACTGTCAATAGTGGTTACTTTCTCATAATCTTTGCCCAAATTGTAGGGGGGAGAAGTACAGTTTTATCTGGTATTTGTTGGATAAATTCCTCCCCTGACCCTTGATAAAGAATAATAATCGCTCCTTCCCTGTAGGTAGAATCCATATGGTGCTGAGACTTAAAGAGGCTAGGCATGAGAAAACCTACTTTATTCTACTGTTACGGACTTGGCTAAGTTGCGGGGCTGGTCTACATCTAAACCCCGATGGGCAGCAATGTGATAGGCAAGTAATTGTAAGGGAATCACTGTCAGCAGGGGAGAAAGCAGTTCATCCACGATCGGGATAGGCAGAATATGATCGAAAATTTCTCTAGCTGCGGGGTCGTTGAGGGGAGCAACACCAATCAACTGCGCATCTCTAGCTTTCGCTTCCTGGGCATTGGATAACACTTTCTCATACACCACGCCGGGGGTAGCAATGGCAACTACTGGTACAGCATCATCCAAAAGGGCGATCGGACCGTGCTTCATCTCTCCCGCTGGGTAACCCTCCCCGTGAATGTAGCTGATTTCCTTGAGTTTGAGGGCACCTTCAAGAGCGATCGGGTAATTGATACCCCTGCCAATAAAAATAAAGTCCTGGGTGTGGGAAAATTTGTGGGCGAGTTGTTCGATGTAGCGCTCTTGACTTTCCAGGATGCGTTCGATGTGGGCAGGGAGCTGGCGTAAGCCCAAGAGCAGTTCTCTTTTTTGGGAGCTATCAGGTTGGAAAGACAGCGCTAGCCAGTAGAAGGTGAGCAATTGGGCAGTGAAGGTCTTGGTGGCAGCTACACCGATTTCAATCCCTGCCTGCGTGTCTAGGAGGTAGTGGGCAACCCGACTGATGGAACTGTCAGTACGGTTAGTAATTCCTAGGCATCTGTAACCCCGGCTTTTAGCCAGTTCCAGGGCAGCTAAGGTATCGGCAGTTTCCCCTGACTGGGTAACACCAATTACCAAAGTACCGGGAACAAAAGGGGGAGGGGCGTAACGGTATTCAGAAGCGTAGTTGACGGTGGTGGGAATTTGGGCAATTTGCTCCAAAAGATGCTTACCCACTAGTCCCGCATGCCAACTTGTCCCACAAGCTACTATCTGAATTTGTTTGACATCGGTTAATGTCCCCTCAGGCAGGCCTAGTTCAATCCTGTCATCATCCCCTAAGAATTTCCCTATCCCTGCTCTGATCACCCCCGGCTGTTCGTAAATTTCTTTTAGCATGAAGTGCCGAAAACCCTGTTTTTCAATCAAGACCGGATTCCAACTGAGAGTTTGGGGTGAACGCAGTTTAATAGGGTCACCGTTGAAGTTGAATAATTCCACTCTCTCGGCAGTTAGGCGGACAATTTCACCGTTTTCCAAAGGTAAAACCGATCGGGTATAGGGCGCTAAAGCGGGGGTATCAGAAGCACAAAAGTTTTCCCCTTTGCCTAAGCCAATTACCAGGGGGGCTTGTTGACGAACAAGAATGATTTGATCGGGGTAGTGGACGCAGAGAATAGCCAGGGCAAATGCCCCTTGCAATCTTTTTACCGCTTGGCAGACTGCCCGCAGGAGAGTATTATCTCGTAAAAAGCTGTCAATTAAATGGGGTATGACCTCTGTATCGGTGTCGCTAACAAATTCGTAACCCTGTTCTCTGAGCTGTTGCCGCAGACTATGGTAGTTTTCAATAATACCGTTTTGTACTACTGCTAGAGTCTGGGCGCGGTTAGTATGGGGATGGGCGTTGTATTCCTCTGGTTTGCCGTGAGTTGCCCAACGGGTGTGACCAATCCCAATTGTTGCCTCTACTTTCTCCTCTGCTATTTTGGCAGCTAGATTGTCTAATTTCCCCTTTGCCCGCAGGCGGTGGAGCTGGGGTCGCCCTGGCAAAATTTGGGCAATGCCCGCCGAATCATAGCCCCGATATTCTAATTTCTTTAGACCTGCTAGCAATACCTCACTGGCCGATTGATTACCCACGTACCCCACAATCCCACACATTTGCCCTTTCCGTTGTCAGACTAGCCCCGTATTTTAACTCGAAAGTTGCTGTAAAGGAGGTAGGTTGTTGAATACTAAACGAATACGGCGGTAGATCAGCTGCATCGCTTCCTTAGGAGATAAATAACGGTCTGCCTCACTAAATATTCCTAAATCAATTAGTTCATTCCAGCGGGCACAAAGAGCTTCGGTAACCTTAGCCGCCAGTTGGGGTGATTGCATAAAAAGCTGGTTGAGAACCGATTGTTCAATGGCAAATAAACGAGTGGGAGCGATCGTGCGTACCGACAGAGAGCGGGGGGTATTCAACAAAACGGCGATTTCTCCGAAAAAGTCCCCTTGTTGCAAGACCCTAATTAGACACCCTTTTGCCAGGGAAATCATTTCTACTTGCCCTTGCAAAATGACAAAGAAACAATCTCCCCATTCCTGTTCCCAAAAAACGTATTCATAGGGAGGTAAGGTCATAGGGAATCCTTGCTCCACAATCACCTCTAGACAACTTGGGGGTAAATCCTGAAAGAAGCTTATTTGCTGTACTATTTCCCACAACGATCGTTTTGCTTGTGATAGTCTCATTGGTCAGCAAGGCTCCCAAGGGGTAGGTCACGGTGGGTAAAGGACTGGGTGGCAGCAACAGTGTGCCCCTTGCCTGTAAGGTAATAGCGATAGGTAACTAGCCCCTCTAAACCAACAGGACCCCGCGGCGGCAGTTTCTGGGTGCTAATGCCCACTTCTGCCCCAAAACCATAGCGGAAACCATCGGCAAACCGAGTAGAGCAATTGTGGTAGACCCCCGCAGCATCAACTTCCTGTTGAAACTTGCGGGCGTGGTCGGAGTTAGTGGTTACAATCGCTTCTGTATGCCGCGAGCCGTAGGTATTGATGTGAGTAATGGCTTCCTCGAGGCTGTCCACCACCTTTACCGCCAAGATGAGGGCACAGTATTCTGTCCGCCAGTCCTCTGCCGTAGCAGGTTTGAGTCCAGGGAACAAACTACGGGTACGGTCGCAACCCCGCACCTCCACTTGCTTTGCCTCTAACTGAGGTAGGCAACGGCTGAGAAAGTCTGGCGCAATCGCACTATGCACCAGCAGCGTTTCAATGGCATTGCAGGCAGCAGGGTATTGGGTCTTGCTATCGATCGTTACCTCTACTGCCATATCTAGGTCAGCCTCAGCGTCGATATATAAGTGGCAGAGTCCCTCGGCGTGCCCCAAAACGGGAATCTTGGTGTGGGATTGGATAAAGCGCACAAATTCGTTAGACCCCCTGGGAATGATTAAATCAATGTCATTATCTAGGTTGAGTAGTTCTAGGACTTCCCCCCTAGTGGTGACTAATTCGATCGTGTGGGGACTCACCTCTGTCTCCCTAAGGGCAGCCTGGATTAGTTCCACCAAAACCGTACAGGAGTTGAGGGCTTCCTTTCCTCCTTTCAAAATTGCTCCATTCCCTGATTTGATTGCCAGACTGGCAATTTGGGTAACGGCATCGGGTCGGGCTTCAAAAATTACTCCTACTACCCCCAAGGGCACAGTAATCCGCTCCAAAATTAAACCCGGGGTCAATTCTCGGTGAATTTGTCTTACCCCCACAGGGTCAGGTAATTGGGCGACAGTCCTTACGCCCTCGATCATCCCCTTGACCTTCTTCTCGTCCAACTTGAGACGGTTAATGAGGGGTGCGGGCAATTCGTCTTTGTATGCCTGCTCTACATCTTGGCGGTTAGCCTCTAGGATGCGGGGGATGTGTTGTTCTAGGGTCTGGGCAATTACTTCTAGGGCATGATTCTTTCCCGCCGTAGGCAAACTGGCTACACTCTGAGCACTCCGCTTCGTATTTTGTACAATTGCTTGGAGATTACTGGTCATTGTCCCGCCTCTGTTTGTATCGGTTATACAGAAATACGCCAAATGCCGCACCTAAAATTACTAACACAATTTTGGACAGGGTATCAATGTAAGGCTCAATTAGTTTGTAGTTCGCTCCCAAAAGATAGCCACTGTAGGCAAGGAAAGTTGTCCAGCCTATAATCCCGACCGTGGAATAGCTAAAAAATGTCACAGGGGACATACGGGCAATCCCTGCCGGCACCGAAATCAATGTCCTCACTCCTGGTACTAGTCGCCCTAGCAAGACCGCTTTCTGACCATGTTGCTCAAACCAGGCACTGGCTTTGGTGATGTCCTCCCCTGACAGACCAGTCCAACGGGGTAAACGATCGAGGAATTGACTCAGTCTTTCCTGCCCCAACAGCCACCCCGCCCCGTACCAGGGTACCGCTCCCAGCAATGTCCCCACCACACCCGCTGTAATTGCCAGGGGCATGGTCATCTCCCCCTTAGCCACCGTGAACCCCGCCAGGGGCATAATCACTTCCGAGGGAATGGGAGGAAATAGATTCTCCAAGAACATGAGCAGAGCAATGCCCACGTACCCCAGGCGCTCCATGGTGCTAACTACCCATTCCTCCATCCCTATCCCTCTAGTTCAGCGATCGTGAGATTGGTCTCTGTCGTTGTCCCATCCAATTGTAGCCAAACAATATGGGGAATTTCCTTACTGCGGGCATAGGTCATCACCGCTTCTTCCCCTGGGTCACCGATGTAGATTTCTACCCGCTGGGGCAAAGTGTCTTTCCGCAGGCGATCGGCATGGACAAAGGCTTGGGGCAACACTGCTTCACTGAGGGGTACTACTAACCAATCGGGAGTGGGGGTACGCTGGGGTAAAACAGTCCCCAGGGATTTGTGTAGGGCTTCAATGTTCCAGGAAAAGCCAACGCTGGGATAGCTCCTGCCTTGGGGATGATATAAACCTAATAATTGGTCGTAGCGCCCCCCCTGACTGATAACTAGGTTGCCGCTCACTACCTCAAACACAATGCCCGTGTAGTAGTCAAAGTCTTGAATTAGGCTGAAATCCAACACTAACCGATCGTCTCCTACCAATTCTACTAGGTTTTTGAGGTAGTCCAACTTGTCCCGCAGATTCGCTACCCAAGGCAGGGCACGGCATCTGGCAAAAACGGTGTTGGGTTTCCCCCGCAATTCCATTAACTCTAGGGCTTGGGCTTTAGTTTCACTAGGGATGTCCAACTGCTCTAAGCCCACCCGATCGAGTTCTGCTAAACATTTACGAATGGGGGCACGGAATTTATGGGAAAAAGACTGCAAGAGAGTGTAGGTAAAACTTTCATCCCCTAAGATGATGTCATAGTCCTGCAATTCCAGGCGCTGGAGGCAGTCCCGCACCAACAGGAGAATTTCCCCGTCTGCAGCTAAACCTTCTGCTCCCAGTAACTCCACCCCCGCTTGATAGGTCTCCTTCTGCCCTGGCACATTGCGAAACACACTGCCCAGATAGTACAGACGTTGGGGTAAAGTTTCCACCTCTAGGCGGGAGCTGTAGGCACGGGCAATAGAAGCAGTCATTTCTGGGCGTAGTCCCACTGCTTTATAGTCCCCCGATCGGATTTGGATCACCGACTCTGGTTTAACCATCCCCCCTGCACTCAAGACCTCCACAGTTTCCAGGGTGGGGGTAATCACGCATTGGTAGCCCCATTGTTGAAAAGCGGTCTGCAAGTTCTGTTCAATCCAGCGCTTCTGCACCACATCCAAAGGCAGCAAATCCCGTACGCCCGTGGCTACTACCCGTTTATCCATTTCACTCCTCCCAAGTCCAGGGGTCATCGGCTTCTGCATCCTCCAATACGCGGGGTTGTCGTAAGACTAGCATCAATCTGCCCCATAATTTCACCTCAGGTGCGCTGGGAAAGTGCCTCAGATATAATTCCTCACCCTCTGCTACGACAAAGAAACCCTCTTTGTCCCATTGGCGCTGGGCACGATCGATGAGCAACAGAATTTCTTCCGGGCGATCGGGAAAACTGCTGGGAATCTCCTGCCCTGAGTAGGTCGACAGAGTATCAGTATCGGCAAGGACAATCACCCCATCTTGTATATCTTTGACTACCCGCCAACCAGGGAGAGCAATCCAGGCTTGTCTGACCCCTGCACCCTCATATTGCACCATACCAAAGGGTTCGAGCAGATTAACCACGGGTACAGCAGACCAATCTGCCACTGTAAGCGGTAACTTACCTACTACGGGAAACAGCCGAGGGAGTTGTTCTTCTGCCTCCAAACGATAAATGGGCAACCGAGCTACAGGGATAGTTGGACGATCGATGGCAGTGGCAAGGAGCTGTTCAATTTGTTTACGGGCACTTTCGGAATAAGCAAACCGCAACCCCTTGCTGATCAATTGGGCACGTTGAGTAGGTGAAATTGATGAGCCTGTCGAGGTTAGCGAGCCTGCCGAGGTTAGCGAGCCTGCCGAGCTAATGGTTTTCCACACTTGGTAGGCAACAGCATCCCCTGGGTGGTTAGTGAAATCGGGTGGGGGAGAACTTAGTAAATTAAAATCCCGTACAGCTTTTGCCATTTGCCTTGTCTCTTCACTGTTTAATCCCATCTGCACGACTAATTCAGCAGCAGCCACCCGATCGGTCTGGGGTAAAATTCTCAGTTCGTACAAAATATCACTGCCTTTCTGGGTGAAAAACTCCAGGACAGCAGGGGAGACAGAGTTAACAATTGTTTGATAGACCTGACTAGCGACAATCAGTTGGTTTTGGTGGATAGGTTCAAAGCCTGTTTGCTCAAAGATAGCTTGAGTAGTCATGCCTCCTTTTTGTAATTCTTGGCACCACTGTCCCCACTGCACCCAGTTGCCCTCTTTCCGTCTTAGCTTGCCCAAAATTTCTTCCATGCCCAATGTTGATGCACTACCTCTCTACTATTTAATCAGATGGAGGTCTTTGCTTCCATCCGATATGGTCATCGACGTTATACTTCTCAAAGGTTTTTAGAATTTCAGTATCACGTTCTTGGACATCTATAAGCCAGCGTTTTTGATGTAGACCACGAATTCGGTCGGCGAGCCTCCCGAGCTGAGTGCGCTAGGGATGCCGCGGGGGTTTAGCCATTGCTCAGTTACCGAATCCACTACAGGACTATGCTCAATGTCTTGCTTAGGGTGAGCACAGAAGTACTCCTTAACCAGCTCAATTATCATACATCTCCTCCTCTAAAGGCAGAGTTTTCTGGATTAACTCAGGAGTTGAAAGAATGCGTTTTCTAGCCAGTTCACAATAGGCTGTATCTATCTCCACCCCTATACTAATTCTGTTGAGCATTGCTGCTGCTATCAGCGTAGTACCACTGCCAGCAAAGGGGTCAAGGACAGTATCGCCTACAAAGCTAAAGAGTTTAATACAACGTCGGGGTAATTCTAAGGGGAAGGGCGCAGGATGTCCGATTTTTTCTTACTTTCTCCATTAAATGTCCACATCCCATTTGTCCATTCCATAAATTCACTTCTGGTTATGTCTGATTTCTTAGTACCATTAATTTTACGCCATTGCTTTTTGTATAAAACCAGTATTAACTCGACAGGTGCAATGACAAAAGGAGCGCTAGCACTCATCCAAGACCCCCAAGCCGTCCGCCGCGATATATTCCCCTCATTCCAGATGATAGTAGCATGATATTGAAATCCCACCTGTTTAGCGATCGTGGTCACATCAGCCCCTACACTTTGCTGCCCACCTTTGTTTTTATCCAGGGGAATATTCAAGCACAACCTGCCATCATCCTTCAAGAACGAAAAACATCTACCCAGCCATGCCCTCGTAAACTCTAAATACTCGCTGTAGGCAAGATCATCCCGCTGAGAGTGATAATTTATATCGACATTGTAGGGGGGGGAAGTGACAATTAAATCTATAGTATTATGACTAATGGCAACAGTCGTCAGAATGTCATCGTTATAGAGAAAAATGTTATCGCAGGAAAAAAATACGTTTAGTTTAGTCATAGTAGGAGGCTATCACTATAGCTGATAATTTTGCATTAAACAATACAATACTACGTTAGTTTGGGATAAGGGCTTGGTCTGAAAGACAGAAGAACCACTAAGCTATAGGAACGCTACCCTCTAGTTTATATCTCCCGTAGAACTACTCCCTCTGTTTCGCGATGTCAATAACTTTTGTCAAGTATTTGAACCCTAGTGGCAGCAACTCATGCTTGGTTTTCAACGAAAGCAAAAATGCAAAGCTCCCTCCCTGTCTCTCAGCAAAATTATGACTATCCTAACCATCCTCCAAAATAGTATTGCCATTTTTAACAAAAGCGATTAATTTAGACTATAGGATTATAATAAACTTCTCCTATGGCAATGGTAAAAAAACACAAGATTTTCCCTAATCCCTAATAACCTAGACGGGAGGGCACTCCCTAATACATAGCAGAGCAAGACCAACCTTATATTCCCTTGTTGCCAGGCTACCCTACCTAAAGAGACCCAAGGCTAAAATATAGATACGATCGTCACCAAGGAATGGAATTCATCTACCCTCGTCTCAGCATCAAAGACACTATTACCGAGATTCCCCGACTCTAACAGAAACAAAACTAGCCTTGCCAATGGAAAGCTCCCCTATCTTACTAAGCCAGATTATCCCAATCGGTTGTTCCAGCTAGGGATTGATCATCTCCTGAAACTGAATGACATCTGCACGGGGGTTGACCATACTGACTTTTACCTGTAAATGCTCCCCTCTGTTCACCTGCCTTGTCATCTTGATTGGTAACTTCAAACCCAACTCTTCCAGCAAAATCAAACCCAACCGATCGGTTTCTTTCAACCAATCCAAAAACACTGCTTGCCATACCGTATCTTGATGGCGACGCAAATATTCCAAACTCCAGTAGCGATTTGTTTGTCTTTCCACTTGGACTGCATCGTAGGTAGCAGCATCAATCATGCCAATTAGCTCCTGTACCTGCTGTGCCGTAAATATGGGAGGCTGACCCAGCAAGGCAGCTTTGATTTGGTAATGCACAATCAAGTCTCCGTAACGCCGAATGGGCGAAGTAGCTTGTACATAGGCAGGTAGACCCAGCCCAGCGTGGGGTTGGGGTTCTAAACTCACCTCTGATTTGGACATAGTGCGACAGATTGCCCATGCCTTAGCCACCCCATTAGGGATTTGCTCTAGTTCCTCGGTAGGGGGTAAATGGGGAGGCGCTTGACTACGAAAAGGGACAGGAATTTGTTTCTCAATCGCAAACCGTGCTGCTATTTCTCCCGCCAGGATCATCATCTCCGAGACCAACTGCCGTGAGGGGGAATCCTCCAACAGCTGTAATGTCACCTCATCCCCTTTGACCTTAATACTTGTCTCTGGTAAGTGAATGGCTACTGCCCCTTGACACAACCGCCACTGCTCCCGCTTCTTTGCCCAGTAATACAACCGATCGAGGTCTGCCTCTGCCCCAATCTCTAACATTTCCGTCACATCGTCGTAGGTCAGGCGGTAGGTGGGACACACTAAAGTTGTGGCAATCTGCCAGTCCCTAATACTGCCATCCTCTGCTAAGACTACCCCAAAGGACAGGGCACAACACTCCTGCCCCTGCACCAAACTCATAGGCCCTGTCGCCAATTCCTGGGGAAACATAGGAATCATCCCCGTGGGCAAGTAAACCGTCGTAGCTCTGCGCCTGGCTTCTAGCTCTAGGGCATCCCCTGGCAACACCCACCGCGTCGGGTCAGCTATGTGAATCCAAATCCGATCGTTGTCAATACTGAGACCGTCATCGATTTCAGTCGTAGAGATGTCATCGATCGTATAAGTGCGCAGGTGACGTAAATCCAGGCGGTGAGACATATCGGGGGGTGGGTTATGCAAACGCTCTGCTGCCAAGGTTAGCACTTCGGGAGGAAAAGCGACGGGTATTTGGCTACGTTTGAGAGCAAGGTTTTCGTGGACAGACCAAAGCCCCAAATCTACTAGGAGGTCAAAGGCGGCTGCTTCCGTCTTCAGACGTTTAGCAATCGTCAGTATTTCCTGGGCTTGAGTGCGCTCCCGTTCGGTAATCTCTTGGGGGTGCAGTACATAGCGTTCCAAACACTCTAGGCGCTGGCGCTCACTAGCAGTCCACTCCACTATTTCCCCCTGCAATCTTGCCTGGAGTTTATCGACAAATTGTTGATTTTCCTGCGCCTTCTGCTGAGCAACCGTCATTTGGTGCTTAATCTCTTCCACCTGGCTGGGGGGACGCGTCTCATACACTTGACCCTTCTGCTTGAAATAAATCTTGTCCTCTCTTAACAAACAGTAAGCAGCATAGCAAGTGTGACTATCAGTGGCGGAAAATAACAGATCAGCTAACTGTTCCGGCGTAGTAGATTGTCCCTGCAGCACTTCCCACGCTAATTCCAACTGACTAGGGTCAAGGTAAGTCTGGACTCGATCGCGAAACTGGGGAATCTGACTGGCATCGAGGAGACGGCTATGGGGCACAACATAGGCGATTTCACGGGGGTGGATGGTGTGGGTGATGCCGTTTTCATCAGTGGCTTGCAGGTGCTTTTTGCCTTCCGTGCCGGCAATCAGTAACAAGCGATAATGTCCGTTGAGCTTGACTTCTACCAGCGTGCCCTTGTCCACATTTCCCTCATCAATCTGATCCTAATTTTACTACGGTCTTTACATTCGATCGGGGCAGGGGGATGCCACTGTGTTGCTTTTTGTGTGATTTTCGTCGCTTCTAGCATATTAGTGCTTCAATAAGGAAGGAAGGAATTCTTAAGAAGTTGTTAAGACTGAGGTGAGTACCGTGCAACCAGCCATCCTACGCCTATTTTGGAACACTGTCCAACACCTAAACCCCCAACAAGTCCTGCCAATGGACGATGAACGGCTTAAACTATGGCTGCTCGATCGTATGCGGGAGGTATCGGGTTTGGACCGCAACCAGTGTATAGCATTGCATCGCTACATCCAGGACCGTCTGCCCCTGATCCGCCAGGTAGTAGCGGGTAGCTAGGCACCACTGATGTGGAGGGAGACATACCGGTCCCGAAGGAGATAGGTCTGTGCCAATGCCATTAGGTCAGCAGCGTTAATTTGCCGTACCAAGGCAGGATAGGCATCGTCCCAATGGAGACAAAGGTCGTAAGCCCCTAGGAGGGCATAATACCCTAAGAAGTGGGCTAGTTCCGTAGGGGACTCCATCAAAAAGGCAAAACTGTGGTTTACCGATCGTTGTGCCCGTTTTAGTTCCGCCTCGGCGAGGGGGGTAGTAGCTAGCTGTTCTATTGCCTGCAGGGCAGTAAGTTCCACAGCTGCTCTGTTCCTTTGTTCCAAATGGGTACTGATGGTCAAGAATCCCCCCCACTGTTGGGCAATAAAACCGCTACTGACATGATTACCCCAGGGCTTGAGATGGGCAGACAGGCGGGAATTGCGCCCCTCCCCCAGGACAGTAGAAAGGAGTTCCATGCCGATCGTGCCTTTGAGGTCAGTAGCTGGGGGTCCCAGCCAAGCTAATAAAAGGCGGTCTTGGGCAATAGGGGGTAAGTTTAGCTCTTCGCGGACAATGCCAGGCAGGGGGTGAACAGGGTAGTAGGAGCAGGCAGGGGGAGAAGAGGTACGGCGACTGAAGGCAGATTGCACCTGTTCTATGACTTGAGCAAGGGAAACAGAGCCGACTACTACTACTACGATCGGGCTATTTTGGTAAAACTGGCGATGGAAAGAGCACAGATGCTCTCGCTGCAGTTGCTTAACTTCCGCCTCTGACCCAATCACAGGGCTACCGTAGGGATGATTAGCAAAGATAGTGGCAAGCAGAAATTGATAACTCAGCCAGTCGGGATTGCTCCAGGCTTGCGCCAGTTCCGCCAAAACTACCTGTCGTTCTGCTTCGAGTTCCGTTTCAGGAATTTGTGCCCCTAACAGCATTTCTCCTAAGTAGGGCAACACTTTTGGGAAATGTTCCTGCGGTGCAGTAAGAGAATAACGGGTATAGTCATAACTGGTGGCTGCACTAGTCACACCGCCCAAAGCTTCCACTAACCGATCGAATTCCCCTGGCTTTACGCGTTCTGTGCCCTTAAACACCATGTGCTCAACAAAGTGGGCAACCCCCCGGTTCTCTGTGGTTTCCATGACTGTCCCCCCCCTAAACCAAACATCGATCGTGACTGCAGATATATAGGGGATTTCCTGGTAGACGAGAACCAAGTTTTGGTCAAGTACTCGGACAGTAGCAGCCATGAAAATTGAGGTACAGGTAGATAGTAACTACCACACCCCCTCCGCAGATTTAGTATCCCAGACTACTTATCCTAAGCTTTAGAGCGCAGAAAAGAGAGTAATCCATCCAGGAAAGAAGATGGTATTTCGTCTTGCTCAGTCAGAGCCAGGCTTTCCTCTTCAGGGATCACAGATACAGTTTCCATCTCTTCCACTAATCCAATCACTATCAAGCGAAAAACAATTTTTTGTACTTCTACAACTTCTAACCCCAGGTTAGCACTGATTTGCTTGCTAGAACTATGACCGTCAATTTGCTCCCACACACGCCACTCCTGCGCTGAAAGACGATAGGGAGGTTTTCCCTTTACCAGAGGCATTAGATTTGATTGGGGTTGTGGTAGCTTATCCATTAGAGGTGTCCAATCCTTCAAGATACGCAATCCCACAAGGGCAATATCCATAGGGGAAGCCAACAACCCAGTTATATCATTGAGAGGCAGAAGATGATTCTCTTCAAATTCAAACCATCCCTCTGAGAGGGTAAATAGTTGGGGAATAGGAGTCAGTACTTGCTGCTTGAAAAGGACTTCCAGTTGTTGATGACTCAAAACACTGCGTTCTTTTAAGCAAATACCCAGATAAGGACTACTGCTACAAACATCGACCAGGCGCTGAATTGTTGAGGGACGTAGCCAGCCATTTTTCTCAATCATTGCGGGAAGAGAGACAGAGTTATTAGTTTTCGCTGTCACCACATAGCCCTGCTTGAAGAAAATCTGACAAACACTGAAGCTAGCACTTCCCAGAATTGGGCGAATGCGCAGACAACCAGTCTTTTTGCCCTGTTCTAACAACCGAAACACTTCTGCCAGAGAAAATTCCGACAAGTAACCGCTGATCCCCATATTCAACTCCTTTGGACCGTCTGCACACAATTTGGTGAACCCACCCGAACCGCCCTTTTCTGTCTGGTGTATTCCTGGATTAGCTCAACTAGAGTTTGCACAGCAGAAACGCGATCCCGAGGATCGACCCGACAAATAGGGGGTCGGGAATGACTGTCGGTAAATCCCAAAGCCACACTGATGTCTTCCATTGACCATGCATTTGGCAAATCCGTGTGTGTCAGACCTATGAGAAAAGGAATCTTTGCCCGATAGCGCATGAAGGAGAGGATTTTGCGCGCCCCCCGCAAGTCCTGAGGACGATGGGAACTGACCAGCAAAATGAAGGCATGAGCTTTACGGATGAGAATATCCCACATGAAATCGAATCTTTCCTGCCCTGGTGTGCCGTAGACGTGGAGAGAAGTTTGTGTCCCGAAGTGCAACCGCCCAAAATCCATTGCCACAGTGGTGTGAGTTTTCATGGTAGCTGTCTCATCGGTGGCAGCCTGGTCGGTTTCTACGGGCTCAATTTCACTGACCGTGCGGACAAAAGTGGACTTTCCTGCTCCCACTGTGCCAGTGACAACAATCCGCATAATTTGCATTGCTTTTACCTCAAAATAGAGAGAATCTATACAGCAACCGCACTGGTCACACCAATATATTTTTGCAGCTCAGGTACAATTGCCCTCAATTCCAGATTAATCAAACCCAGTCTTGCCTGTTGGTCAGTCAATACCAGGAGTACAGACTCCTGCGTACAACTAGTGAGAATACCAAAACCGTTCTCCCCTTCTACCAAAATGCGTTCCACCTTTCCCCGTTGCAATTCTCGCCCAATTCTTTCACTCAGAGATAACATGGCAGCTGACATAGCAGACACCCGTTCATCATCCATACCCCTCGGTAAATGGGCGGCAATAGTTAAACCATCGAGGGAAACCAGGGCAACGCCTTGCACATTGCTGGTATTAGAGCAGAAACGCGCAAGAGTATTTTCAATTTTGTTTAGATCGATCATGGATTAGTCTCCTTCTTGTGGATAGAAAAGTTGATGACAAAATTGTTCAGCCAATTTACATAGCGCTAGCACCAGCTGTGATGAGACGCTTGAATAATCCCTCTGTCCAACCTGTTTCTTTGAGGATGGCACTAGTTGCTGCCTGCTCAATAAAAGCTAGGTCAATCATACAGATTTTACTGAGGGCATCCGCTAGACTTTCGGGTTTATTATCTCGCCGTAAAGCCTGCCTGACTGCTGTCACTACAATTGCCATAGCCGGTACAACATGTTGTGGTCCAATGCCAATCCGAGCATGGACTACGCCAATACGCCAACGAGATTCTGCATAGGTTTTATCCCATTCATCTACACCAGTGAACATCTCATGAAACCAGGTACAAAATGTATCCCGTAAACGATGAATCCTACCTTCTTTGGCGTTCAAAATGGCGTTCATTTCTTCATCCCGAGCTAGGTAGCTGTAGAAGACATCTGCCATTTCTGGAGCTACTGTCTTAGCCCAATCTGCATGAGCCTGCAATAACTTGCGGTCATCTTCTTGCAGATCAATCCGCCTCAATATCACTTGCAAGAACTCAATTGGTTGCATTCTGATTCTCCTTCTTTTTATGTGCCAAGGAACAGAAACTACTATAAACTGAACTAAATGATGATGCAAGAGAATTGCCTAAAAATACATAATTTTTTAATCTAGTACTGTACCTACCATATCTATATTTGCTGTTTATAAATATTGTCTACTCAGCTTAGTATAAACAATTACATTACTTGCTATAAATGTTATCAGTGTTACACACTGAGTGAAAGTTTAGTATCGATTCTAGCTATAGTATTGGTAAAAATTATCACATATTCTATACTCAGTAGTTGAGCTTATTTCTCATCATTGAGTAATGATTACGATCGTTGGTATTGGCGAAGATGGTTGCGCAGGATTGACAGAAAGTGCTCGATCGTTAGTAGCTAATGCGGAGGTTTTGGTGGGGGGAGAGCGTCACTTGGGGATGGTGGATACTAGGGGTAAGATTGTCATTCCCTGGCAAAAACCGATCCAGAAAACAATCGCTGTTATAAAAGAGTACCAAGACCGATCGGTGTGTGTGTTAGCTAGTGGTGATCCCCTGTGGTATGGGGGTGGCAAGATGATCCTGCAAGCTTTTCCTGGTAGTGTGGTTATTCCGTCTCTGTCTGCTTTCACGCTAGCTTGTGCCAGATTGTCAGCGGTTGAGACTACTAGAGCGTGGTGTTTAGAAGATGTAGAAACTCTCAGTCTCTGTGGTAGACCTGTTGATCTGTTACGCAGTTATCTGTATCCCCATGCCCGCTTGCTGGTCTTGAGTAGTAATGGCGACACACCCCATCAGATCGCCAAAGTTTTGCAAGAGACAGGCTACGGTGAGAGTGAGATTAGGGTCTTATCCCATTTGGGGGGCAAACAGGAAACAATTGTTGAATATGACCCCGCTGCCAGGTTTGCGGATTTGAACCTAGTAGCGATCGAGTGCCGTAGTCGCAAAACTCCCCTGCTCCGTTCCCGTCTCCCCGGGCTGCCCGACTCTGCCTACCACCACGATGGACAACTAACTAAACAACCCATCCGCGCCCTTACCCTGTCTGCCCTCAGTCCTGCCCCTGGAGAACTCCTGTGGGATGTGGGGGCTGGTTGTGGTTCCATTGCCATAGAGTGGTTGCGCAGTCACCCCCGTTGCCGCGCCATAGCGATCGAAAAAACTCGTACTGACTACATCGCTACCAACGCCAGTGCCCTCGGCGTACCCCACTTACAGATTATTCAAGGGGTAGCCCCCCAAGTGCTAGAAAATTTACCAACCCCCGATGCCATCTTTATCGGTGGCGGTATTACCACACCCCTCCTGTTAGAAACCTGCTGGGCAAAGTTACCCCCTGGGGGCAGACTGGTTGCCAATGCTGTCACCCTGGAAAGCCAAGCCCTCGTCTATGAATGGCAACGAAAAATAGGGGGGAGTCTGCAGAGGGTCACGATCGAGCAACCCGCCCCTGTAGGGAAATTCCAGGTTTGGAAAGCCAGTACCCCCATTCTGCAATGGGTAGTAGGGCGCGATTTGGTATAGTATGGGCTTTGTAGTTAATTGCAGAGTAACTATTTGCGACGGGAGACGAGCACTTGGTAAACTGCCGTTAAATCTACTTCGTAATAGGCAAGGGCAACTAAAAGATGATAAAGCACATCAACAGTTTCAGCAGCAATTTTATCCCCATCTCTATCCTTACAAGCCATCACTAATTCCACCATTTCTTCTCCTAATTTTTTGAGGATGGAGTTTTCCCCCTTGGCTAAAAGTTTACAGGTATAAGATTCCTCCTGGGGCTGCTGCTGCCGTGTTTTAATAGTAGTAAATAACTCCATCAACGGGTCATTTGTCATAGATTAAGACAAATTCACACTCTCGACTGGAGAGCCTCGTCGACCGAGGGAGTTGTAAATACTCATAGCTTTATCTATACCCTCTGTTTGTATCATTTCTAAGCATTCTGCCACTAGGCGAAACACGGGGGGTAAAACTGCCATTTCCGTAGACGTAAATTTCCCCAGCACATAATCTACTGTCTCACTCACCGATCGTTGGTCACTACTAATCCCTATACGCAATCGGGGAAAATCCTGGGTGTGCAGGTGGCTAATAATCGATCGCATGCCATTGTGTCCTCCCGCTGACCCGCTCTTGCGCAGCCGAATTTTGCCCAAAGGCAGGTCTAAATCATCGTAAATTACCAATACTTCAGAGGGGGTGAGCTTATACCACTGCACAACTGCCGCCACCGCTTCCCCCGATCGGTTCATGTAGGTATGAGGTTTGAGGAAATACCATTCCCCACTAGTACCCCACTCCCCCTGGAATTTCTTTTCCACTTTGAGGGTAATGCCCCATTGCTGCGCCAGATAGTCCACTGCCATAAAACCCACATTGTGCCTGGTGCAGTCGTACTTTTGTCCAGGGTTACCAAGACCAACAAGCAGGCAAGGGTTAGGCATCAGGAGCAGTAGTTTCCTTGGTCTCTGAGGTGGGGGAGTTTTGCTGCTCTAGGGCTTCTACCTCCTTGCGGAATTCCGTTTCAAACTCGCGGGAAGCCTCCTTGAAGCTCTTAATTGCTTTACCCATACTCCTACCAATTTCCGGTAGCTTCTTCGGACCGAAGACTAGCAGCGCCACCACCAGAATCACCGCTATCTCTGGCAAACCTAAGCCAAATATGTTCATAGTCGCTCCCTAAATAAGAATATCAAGGGCAAGGAGAGTCCCTGCCCCGCCCTAGATTAGCCACCCCAGTTCAGTTCCACCCCTTCCAGAATCAGGGAGGAGTTGTAAATCTGGAGGATAATCAGCAAAAAGACCAAAAATAAACCCATGAATACTCCCATGAGTGGGGTGGTGCCCCAGCCGCGAGAGACCTTGCCATACTCAGAGTTGAGGGGGCGTAAAATGTCCCCTAGCCATGTGCGTTGTGACATATAACCTTTTCCACCAAAGTTATTGATACTATAATCGTAGCAGTTACAGCAGGAAATACAACTCCATCATGGCAAGTGCTACCTCTATCGCCCTTACTTTGGCTGCCTTTGTTATTTGTTTAACGGGCTTGGCCATCTACACTGCCTTTGGCCCCCCCAGCAAGACTTTGAGTGATCCCTTTGAAGACCACGAAGATTAATGCCTGTTGTTTCTTTGGGGTTGCCCCAGTCTGGCTATGATATTGTGATTGAGCCTGGTAGCCTTGCTCAGGTGGGATTTGCTCTTAGGGAACGGGGGCTAGGGCAGAAAAGTCCCAAGGTGTTGGTTGTGTCCCATCCCAGTATTTTTCGCCACTATGGGGAGCCGCTGATGGCAGGTCTCCGAGGGGCGGAGTTCGAACCCTATGAGTTACTCCTACCCCCCGGGGAACGCTACAAAACAGCTTCTACCCTACACAAAATCTACGACCGCGCCCAGAGTTGTTACCTAGAACGATCGTCCCTCATGCTTGCCCTCGGTGGGGGGGTGATTGGTGATATGACGGGATTTGCTGCTGCCACCTGGTTACGGGGGATTAACTTTGTGCAAGTCCCTACTTCCCTCCTAGCAATGGTGGATGCCGCGATCGGTGGCAAAACAGGAATTAACCATGCCCAGGGTAAAAATTTAATTGGAGCGTTTCATCAACCCCGCTTGGTGTGGATTGACCCTAGGGTATTGCAAACTTTGCCCCCTAGGGAGTTCCGTGCAGCGATGGCGGAGGTGATCAAGTACGGGGTAATTTGGGATGCCCAATTGTTCCACTTGTTGGAAAGTCTACCCCACCTAGACCAACGGCGCTATTTTCCTCCCCCTCTATTGACAGAAATTATCACCCGCTGTGCCCAGGCTAAGGCGGAGATTGTGATGAAGGACGAGAAAGAAAGCGGGTTACGTGCCCTCCTCAATTTTGGTCACACGATCGGGCATGGGATTGAAACAGCTACGCACTATAAAATCAATCATGGAGAGGCAGTGGCAATAGGGATGGTCTTAGCCAGTCTGATTGCTGTGCAAGGGGGTTTTTGGTCAGAGGATTGCCATCAACGGCTGGTTACTCTAATTAGCAAAGCAAAGCTCCCCTATACTATTCCCAGCTCTGTAGATAGTACAGAAATTGTCAGAGCCTTGCTGAGTGATAAGAAAGTAGAAGGGGGTAAACTAAGATTTGTATTGCCCACAACAATCGGTGCCGCCACAGTTACTGACACAATTTCTATTGATCTGGTCAAGGAAATTTTAGCGATCGGTTACACTAACAATTAAAGGAGTCTCGCCATAACACTGCATGGATAAAAACACTGCTAAAGACGTTCCCATGATCAACGACCGCATCCGCTTTCCCCAAATTCGGGTGATTGATGAGGATGGTACGCAACTGGGGATTATGACCCCTAAAGAAGCCATGGCGATAGCAGATGAGAAGGAACTCGACTTGGTGTTAGTGGGGGAGAAGGCAGACCCGCCTGTATGTCGTATCATGGACTACGGCAAGTTCAAATTTGAGAAGGAAAAACGGGCAAAAGAGGCAAAGAAAAAGCAGCATACTGCTGAAGTCAAGGAAGTCAAGATGCGCTACAAAATTGAGGAACATGACTACCAAGTGCGCATTAACAGTGCCCAGCGCTTCCTCAAAGAGGGGGACAAGGTAAAAGCAACCGTGATGTTTCGGGGGCGGGAAATTCAGCACGCCGACTTGGCACGGGAATTGCTTAATCGTATGGCAAACGATTTGAAGGATATAGCGGAAGTGCAGCAGGCTCCCAAACAGGAAGGGCGTAACATGACAATGGTTATGGCTCCCAAACGCTAATGGCAGTGGGGCGCTCCCTACTGCTGGCCTTACTTTTGTGGGGATGTAATTACAGTCTGGGGGCAGCGGAGTGGGCAGCAATTCAGGAGCGGGGTTTTCTAACTATTGGTGTTAGCAGTCATAATCCGCCCCTAGCCTATCGGGATCAACAGGGTAAACTGGTGGGCTATGAAATTGATCTAGCGGAGGAGCTGGGGCTGCGTCTACTGGGGAGCAAGGACAGGGTGAAATTGGTGCCCCTCAAACATACCGATCGTTTACCTGCTCTCTGGCAAGGGGCAGTAGATATGGTGATTGCCCAAATGACTGTAACTGGTAATCGTCAGAGGTTGGTGGTGTTTTCCCCTAGCTACTACACCGATCGGACAGTCATTCTCCACCGCAAAGAGCTAAATTTATCCGAGCTCCTCCGCCCCCGCATTGCGGTTTTGCAAAGTTCCAGCAACATCAGTGTGCTACAGATGACCTTACCCCAGGCACAACCGATCGCCATTCACACCTACCAAGAAGGTTTCCTTGCCCTTGCTGCCCGTAAGGTAGATGGCATGATTTTAGACCAGGTGGCTAGCTTGAGCTGGTTACAGCAAAATCCTCGCTTTACCGCTTATCCTACCCCCCACTTCCAGAGCCTAGCCATTGCCCTGCCCCAGGGGCTACAGTACACGGAACTCAGGCAAAGAGTGACAAATACGATCGAAGTCCTGAAAACCCAAGGCTGGCTAACCGAGCGCCAGAGATTTTGGAACTTGCTCCCTAGGGACAAATCAAACACAGACTCAAACGTTGGGGTCCCATCACCGTAAACATACTGCCCCCCGCTACCAAGTCTAACTCTTCGGGGGAGAGGGCTTTCTCCTCCTTAGCATTAGGGTTAGGGGGAATGACCAGATAGAGAGTGTCTGTTTGCTCCTCCAGGACGTGAATAGTGATATGAGCAGGCAGCTCCCAGCCTAACACCTCACCAATTGCTCGCTTGGGGTCTGCCAGGAGTAACTGCCGAAACCCCTCATCCCGCCAGGCACGCTCAATAATTTCACTTTCTAGCTGCTTTTTGTCCATGACCTAACTGCTTCAGATGCTCTTTACGCCAAACTTGGGGGGTCTGATTATGGTTTTGACGGAACTGGCGAATAAAGTGTTCCACACTTTTGTAACCCACACTCATAGCAATTTGCTGGATGGATTGATTAGTTTTTAGTAACAACAACCGCGCCTCCGCCATACGATATTCCGTAATCCACTGGTTGACTGTTTTCCCTGTGGCCTGTTGCACCATACTGGTCAAATAAGCGGGCGAATAACCCACTGCCTTAGCGACATCCTTGAGGGCAATTCCTTCTCGGTAGTTAGCTTCAATAAAGCTGAACACCTTGGTGAGAGAGGGTTGGATAGGAGGGTCGACCTTGGTGCTTGCCAAAAAATTGTTAAGGTCTAATTCTACCTGCTTGTGCTCGGTTATGTCCACTAGGCAGGTGAGATATAAGCCTTGGAGATGGTCAGTGAGGGGGTAGATATGGGCGCGCAGCCATTGCCCACTATCTTTGGTCTGAATGTCGTGGCTACAGGGCTTGCCATTGAGAGGTGGCGATTGGGGGAAAAATTCCTTATAGGGCAGCCCTCTGGGATCGAAGCAGTCTGCTGGCAGAATTTGGGGGAAGAGTTCCTCACACTGTTGGTTGAAGTATAGAATCGTGCCCTCTGGCTCAGTCATGATCAATGCCGGAAAGGGAATGGCATCGGCAATTGGCTCGATCGTTACCCTCTGCATCTGAATTGTGGAGAGGCTCTGGCGGTAGGGAGTCAAGTCGATTTGGAAACCGACCATGATATGTTTTACTCCCTCCCCATTGGTCAGGGTATGTCCCCGCACCCTCACCCAGCGATAGCTACCATCGCGATGTAACAGGCGATGTTCTGATTGAAAGTCAGGAGTCTGTCCGTTGAAGTGAGCTGTTAGGCGGCTCCTCACTGCTTCTACGTCTTCGGGATGAATGCGGTGTAGCCACTCCACAGGACTATTGCCGATTTCTGCATCCCGATAACCCAGCATTGCCTTCCATTCCAGGGAAAAGTTGATAGTATTCTTGAGCAGATTCCATTCCCACAGGGCATCCTTGACGGGAGTCACCATAAAATCCTGCAGTCGACCGCCACGATCGACCTTACTACGGTCTGGTACCAGGGACAAGGTCATTGCCATAACAGCACCGATGGATACTGTGCGGGCTTAGCAATTCTTAGCATGGCATAACCAACCCCTGCCAACCCCTGGAAAAAGCCCGGATTAAATACTCCTGTCGGTATATGGGGCAGGAGATAAAAGCCCCCCACTCGCTGGGCCCGCCGAAGCAGATTAGCCAGCTGCCATTTTACTTTCTCCGCTAAGTCGGGGCGCTCGAGAATTTGGCTAGCAGTTAAGAGAGTCTCCATCCTGCCCAGATTGCCGCAACAGAGGTGGTCGATCGTTTGGAAAGCCTCATTGCCCGTGGTTTGGAGACCTCGCTCGATCGTTGTGCGCAAGTCCGCACTATCCAAGGTGGTGAGACAGCCCAACCGCCCCAGGGTAATGCCACAGGCACCGTGACACCAACTATTCATACACAGACTAGGGTCAGCATTGCGAAAATCAGGATAGTTCTGACGATCGGGCATAAACACCGCCTCCTCAAAGGCAATGGCTTCCTGGGCAGCAGACAGCAGTTCCTCCTCCCTGGTATAGCTGTAGAGTTGGACGAGGGCATAGGCAATCCCCGTCTGTCCGTGGGAAAAACCCGTCAAATGGGGTAAATCCAGTCCCTGCCAAGCTAAATGCCCAGTAGTAGTAGGGGTACGGTGGCACAGGAGATGATGGGCACACTCCCTAGCCCGATCGACTAGGTGTTCCCTATGGCTGGCACGGTAGAGACTCAGCAGCCCCAAAATTGCCCCCGCGCTGCCTGCTAGCACATCATACATTTTGTCCTTGGCAATGAGGTCAGGGGTCACAAGCTGGGCAAAGCGATCGGCTAAATCCAACAGAGACTTATCCCCTAGGAACTGGCTAATTTTCGTCAAACCATAGATGATCGAACCCAAGCCAACTGCTCCCCCCAACCCCACGCTGTCCAAGAAGAAGGGCAATATCCAATCCTGGTAGAGAAATATAGCAGGGAGGGGTTTAACTGCTCCCTGAGCTAACTGTCGCCACTCCGTCCGTCCCGTCTCGCGATAGAGAGCCGCCAAAAACAGAGCAATCCCCACTGCCCCATCGTAGAGAGAGTATTCTACCGGTTGCAACCTAAACTTATCGGCGTTGGGTACTAACCCCAGACCAATCCAAGTTACACTGCCGTCCCGTCCGCGAAACGCTCGCCGTGCCAACTCCTCCCCAATTGCGACAGCTGTCCCGATCGCTTCCTCTCCTGTCGTAGGCGCGAGGTCTTGCCAAGTATAGTTCTGGGGGTCAAGGGGTCTCGTAGTCTGCAGGTCAACAGCGTACAGGGAACCGCGGATTAATTCCATCTGTTGTTCCAGATGAGTGGGAGTGAGATGGGTGAGATTATTTTGTACCAGGGCAATACTAGGACAGGTAAAACAGTTCTTGATTAGAGGCTGGTGATTATGTGCCCATATATCTACCCCACTGGTATTGCCCCAGAAGCAGGGGATGTCATACTGCCACAACGCCTTAATTTCCGCCTCCACTATTGGTGCTAGGGGGTGTACTTTTTCACTCCACAATAGGGGACGGGCAAGGCGCTCCAACTCGATACTAAAGTCAATACCGTTGCGCAGGTACTGTGGCTTCAGGGCAGAGGCAATAATATCAGCATAAACTTGAGTAGAACGAAACAGAGAGCGTACCTTGAGGTTTTGTAGGGCTGCTAGGGGAGCTTGCTCCTTGTGGTGGGCAATTGTCTGCCATGCCTGCTGGAAGCCTGCTAAAAACTCCTCTACAAATTCCCTGGGGTCAGCTTTGGGGCTAGCGCTTTCCTGTCTAATCTCTAGGGGTACTTGGGTCACCCGCATTTTATCTGTATTTATATCCTCCCACTTGGGCACCTGAACTACTTGGGCTTGCTCGCCAATGCCCATACCGCTTAGATCAAGGGTTTTATCGCCGCTCCCTTCCCAACGGGGTAATAGACCAACCCGAATCACGGATTTATTCAAAAATTCCTGGGTCTGGCGCAGAGCTTCGCTTGTCTCCCCTAAACCAGGGGGACTGGTGTCTCTAAATTCATGGTTCAGGATGGTCTCCAGGTCCACCAGAACGGGGTATTCACCTTGGGTAATTAGGTTTTCTCCGTGACAGTCGTTAGCCCCCAGCAGATGTAACAGAGTCAGTAATTGCCCCAGCCTTTGGTAGTATCGTTGCGCTTGTGCCCGATCGCTGCAGGCTTCTGCCTCAATAAATTCCATCCAGCCGTACTCCCCTCGATCGACTACCCTAGCTGCCTTTAAGTCCAACATGCCCCCTAGGCTATTGACCCAGTCCACCCATACTGCGAAAGCCTGCTCTGCCTGGAGGGAACGGGGTTTGTAAATTACCCTGCTGCCATTGCTGAACTCTAGGCCTGTGACTGTCCTGCCGCCGTTATGGGGGTCACCCAATTCGGGCTGCACCTTTTCCACCTTACCGCTGACCCCGAACTTCTCCGCCAACAGGTCATAGTCTGCCACCAAACGATCGGTAAGTTCCTGGGTTGCTTCAATCCATAGTTCCGTTACCCGACACATCAACCGCGCCAGAACGGGATAGGTAGTAAAAAATGAATGCAACTTGTCCTGTCTTTGTTGGGCAACAAACTCCTGGTAGAGCTGGTCACTGTGATAGTTCGGCAAGTGCATCATCAAACGTGCCAGCATGGGCTGTTTAGCTAGACGAAAGAGAGAAAACTGCTCTAAAAATGCCCTCCCTGCTAAATTCACCAGCCAAGCTAACAACTGGTGACAAAATACCTCCAGGATTTGCGGGGTAGCTACTACCGACCAGCGATCGCTCAAGCGTAACCGTTGTCTTGCCACTGCCAGGAAAGGGAGACACAGATGCGCAAAGGGGACTGGCTCCTGCGGGAGATAAAGGGCATCCTCTGCTTGTACCTCGTAGTGTAGGACTTGGTCTAGTATCCCTGTCCAAGAAGGCAGCTTTACTGGTACAGGCTTAGACCCTAAAACCGCATAGGCAAAGCCGCGATTTCTCAGAAGACCCAGCCAGCGCAGTCGGTTAACAAACCGCTTTTCATCACCGCAGACGTGTTGCCAACGTTCCCAGCGTTTTTTAACAACTTTGTCCGCCTGCCTCCAGGGCAAGAAAAAACCCTTCGTGGCTCCAATGCGTTCCTGTAAACTCAGGGCAGCCTGCACGATTTCTGATAGCTCAGCCATAGCTGTTGCAGAAAAAGACTACTCTATCATACCGCTTCCCAAGTGCTATCCCCCGCCCCAGACTGGGATTAAATCTCTTGCATCAAAAACGACAAGGACCAGGTCTACCATTGGGACAAGTAGTAGTACTATCACTCAGAGGCGGATTGCCCTCTGCCCATCTGCGTCCCCCTAGCTTGGCTTTGGCAAGGTTTGCTCCTCTAAAGTCTGTCTTACTCAGTTCAGCATTCTCCAGGTTGGCAGCGGTGAGGCTAGCACCATTGAAATTAGCCAGATTGAGCCGTGCGGCCTTGAGGTTAGTTCTCTCTAACTTCGCTCCCTGTAGGTTAGCCTTCCTAAGGTTAACTTCTCCTAGGTCAGAACCCGACAGGTCGGCTCTTGCTAAATTGGCATTTTCCAGATTAGCTTTCTTCAAAACCACCGATCGCAGATTTTTTCCCTGTGCATTCCGCCAAATGCCCACTCGGAGAGTGGTCACTGTGATCGTTTTGTTCACTCTGGGATGGGAAAACACCATCCATAGCACACCCAGAGGCACAAGTACAATACCGACGCGTTTACAAATTTCTAGAATCGTAGCACTATTGTTTTCCCAGAACTGCTGTATCCGTACTGTGGGGGAGGGTTTTTCTGGAAAAGTGGGAGCTGTATGGGACACGGGTGGATGGGGGTTATTTACTGGTAAGTTAGCAGGCTGGGTATCTCCCGCGGCAAAACTACGGGTATCAAACTGGGGTGGCAAGCTAGTATCCTGATAGCGAGCACCTGTCTGTTCCGATACCCCAAAAATTTCGTCTGACACAGGGGGGACATCATCTAGCAGTTCCTGCCAGTCATCCTCATTGGCAAAGGGGTCCTGCCCCCGCCCCTTGATTTGAGCACGGTAGGGAATATCGGAGTCATCGTCTAGTACGATACCGTCTTTTCTTTTGTGAGCAGGTTTCGTTGGCTGTGAACGAGGCTGGTATTGTTCTTCGTAGAATTCATCGGCAAAGGAAGGCATGCTAATGCTGGGCGGGGGCTTTACCTCCGTGCGGGATTGTCTAACAGGGGGCAAAGGCGGTAAGGAAGTATCTTGTTCTTCCTTGTGAAAATCCAATGTTTCCCTGAGGCTGCTCTTACTCTGTTCCAGCACTTGCTTTGCCCTAATGGCAGTTTCCATTGGGTCATTGCTAACACTGAAACTCTCAAAATCGGGCATTGGTATATCTAGGGCTGACATCTTACCTGCGGCAGCTTTTTCCCAGTCAATCAACTCTCCTGCTGGCATATCGTAGTCTTCTTGATCATCCTGCCATCTGGTCACCATTGCATCAGCCTCTTCATCCTCCACAAACCTTGTAGAGGTCTTGTCATTGCCCAGTTGAAAAGTAGTGATAATCTCTTCAATAATGGAATCTTCGTCTTCCTCCTCAGGAAATTGATTATTACTCAGTCCTGACTGCCATTCTGCATAATCATCATCCTCTGTTGTCTGATAGCCTTCGTATGAATTGTTATAATTGCTATCTTCATTAGTTGCTTCCCACTCCACTTCCTCTACCTCGTAGTCACTGTAGTCATACTCTGCTGGCTCATATTCCTCCTGTTCTTCTTCCTGATCAGTATCATCGTATTCTCTTTCTGCCGCTCCTGGATAGGACTTATCCTCTGTCTGAAAAGCGGTGAGAATTTCACTGATTGCCGATTCTTCATCCTCTTCATAGTTGATCATCTGATCCTCCTGCTCTTCCTGTAACCAAGTTTCTAACTCTTCTTGTGCCTGGGCGGGCGTATCTTCCTCTTGGAGCAACGTCTCCAACTCATCGATCGTGTTTGTCTCTAGCGCGTGCAAACCTGCTTCTGTGTCATCTAAAAATTGCACTATCTCTGGGGGCAGAAAGCCCTGCTCCTCTTCCACCTGTGTCGTTGTGGTAACAAGATGAGGTTCAGGTTCTTCCTCTTGGAGGGGGTTGTCTAGTTCATCAATCATCTCTGCTGCTACCTGCACAGGTTCTCCCCTGGGTGCTTCGCTACTTAGTTGTGCTTCTATAGACTGGACAGAGGGCATTTCCTCTTCTTCGGTCTGTAGGAGGGTTTCTAGCTCTTCGATCGTTTCTGTTGCCAGTTCATGAACTACAGCTTGGTGGCCTAGGGAAAGTTCTTCCTCTAGCTGGGATGTTCCAGGCTCCCCTGTGTCGCCACCTGGTAACAGGGTTTCTGGTGCATCAATCACTTCTGCACCCTGGGGGTAAGTTAATAGCTCTTCATCCAATTGTATGCGGGTTTCCACCTCCGCTATTGAGAGTGCCAACGGATTTGCCTCTTCCCCTTGCAGGAGAATTGGGGTTTCCTCTTCGTCCAACTGCAGCAGTGTTTCTAATTCCTCGATCGTGGCGGGTGTTGCTACATCTGCTTGTAAGGGAGCTGGGGCTTCCTCTTCGTCCAACTGCAACAGTGTTTCTAATTCCTCGATCGGGGCGGGTGTTGCTACATCTTCGGCTACTTGTAATAAAGTCTCTACTTCCTGCCCTTCTGCTGCCGTTGGGAGATTTGCTATTTCCAAGTTGACATCGGAATTCTCTGGGGGAAATTGTTCTTCGAAGTCCTCTGGGGCTGAGATAGCCGTTAGAACAGCAGGCGAGAATTCAGGCGGATAAGCGATGGTTTGTTCATCAGGAGTATTTCCTGGCGCAGCAGTGGCAGGAATGGGAGAGCTGGCTGGTTCTGGAGGGTTATCCCCCTGGATAAGAGTAATCAGACCCATGTCTACCACATCTATTGACTCTAGGAGCTCGCCGTATTGCTCTACAAATTCTTGCTCTGCCTTGGCAATATCTACCTCCGTTGCAAAAGGCAAGTCCTCAATTATAGGCAGCTCTAAGTCGCCTTCCTCTTCAAACCCCTCGGCATGCGGTAGGTTAACCATAACCAGTCAGCTCGGTAACGCTTTGCTACATTGTACCCGAATTTTAGGCGCTCCCTGCCAGCAAGCAACTTGTGTTTGGCAGTCTTGCTTGCATAATTTTTAACAATTTTTCTCTCATTTTGCCCGAGTTTAGGGCAGTTATTGTAAGATAAAGCACATTTCTAGTCCACCCGAACAATATTGATGCGCCAAGTTTTCCATTTTCTAGCTCTCTGTCTGACAATTTGCTTGGCAATCATTGCCTGCCAGTCTCCCAGCCCGGAGGGGAAAGCTATCCCCATTGGTATTGCTGTCGCCCAAACTAGCAATGTAGCTCTTTTGGGGCAGGAGCAGGTGATTGGTGCTAAGCTGGCCGAAAGTTACTTTAACGAACAAGGGGGGGTCAACGGTACCCCTATTAAATTAATATTTCAGGACACGGGAGGAGATGAACAGGGGGCGAGCAATGCCTTTACTACTCTAATCAACCAGGACAAGGTCGTAGCGATCGTGGGTCCCACTCTTTCCCAGCAAGCCTTTAGTGCTAGCCCCATTGCTGACCGAGCAGGTGTACCTGTAATTGCTCCTTCCAACACAGCCAAGGGCATTCCCCAAATCGGCAAGTTTGTCAGCCGTGTCTCTGCCCCTGTGACAGCAGTTGCGCCTAAAGCGATCGAGGCTGTTTTGCAAAAGTATCCCAATATCAAGCGGGTGGCAGTTTTCTATGCCCAGGATGATGCCTTTAGCAAGTCGGAAACAGAGGTTTTTCAGCAGACGGTGCAGTCTAAAAACTTAACACTAGTGACAGTACAGACCTTTCAAACCAAGGATACAGACTTTCAAACCCAAATCACCAATGCCCTCAAATTCCAACCTGATCTGGTGATCATCTCCGGTTTAGCAGCGGATGGAGGGAATTTAGTCAAGCAACTGCGAGAACTGGACTACAAAAATCCTATCATTGGTGGCAATGGCTTGAATACTGCCAACATCTTTTCTGTGTGTAAACAATTCTGCGACGGCATTTTCATTGCTCAAGCCTACAGCCCCGAACTGGACACTCCCATTAACAAAACCTTTCGGTTATTATATGAACAACAAAAGCAGCAAATTCCACCCCAATTTACCGCCCAAGCCTTTACCGCCGTGCAAGTGATTGTGGAAGCACTGCGCCGAGTCGACAACCCCACTGGTCTACCCCTGGACACGCTGCGGCAAAAACTCAACGACACAATTCTGTCCCACAGTTACGACACACCCCTGGGTAAGATCAGCTTTACCGCCGAAGGGGAAATCCTCCAGAATCAGTTCTACGTTGCCCAAATCGAGATGGACAGTAGCGGGGAAAAGGGCAGATTTAAGTTCATTCTATAGCCCCAACTGCCGCCGCGCCTCAAACAACCCCACTGCCACACTCACTGACAGGTTATAGCTCCTGACTTTGGGTTCGGCAAAGGGTATATAGACCGTAGGATTAGTAGCGAGAATTTCCTGGGGCAAGCCATTGGTTTCACTACCAAACACCAGCCAATCTCCTGGTTGATAGGAGAACTTTTGGAAATGGGTTTCCCCGCGAGCGGAAAAACAGACCCAGCGCTGCGCTAATGCCCGACAACTCTGCCAGTCGGGATGCACATAGAGTTGCACATACTGCCAGTAGTCCAGCCCTGCTCGCTTTAGCCAGCGGTCGCTAATTTCAAAGCCCAGGGGTTCTACCAGATGTAAAGGTGTTTTTGTGCCGGCACAGGTGCGGGCGATATTGCCAGTGTTGGGGGGAATTTGGGGATAGACTAATACCACCTGCAACGGTGCAACTACCAATTTGTCTAAGGGTTGCGTAAACGGATAAATACCCATAGGGAAAACTGTAAATTTATGTAAAAACTATTGGCTTTTATGGCAAGGGTTTTATATTATGTATGCAAGGCACAAGGAAAGCAACAGATGAACCAAAACAACCTTAGCTCCATCGGGCTGTGCCTCCTCCCGAAGCTAAACCTTGAAGTTCTCCCCTTCGACTACAAACTAAGATTAAGGTCTTGATTCCTGCCTTATTTACTAAATTTCGGAAGCCTCTAGATCGCGACAAAGAAGTAAGTTTAGGGTTAGGTTATTAACAAATGTTGCCACCTTCTAGACGAGCAGAAGAGAGGAAGTGAGTAAGGAATAGGAAAGACAAACTGCCCAGGTTAGTGGGAGCTGTAGGTAGCGATCGTGCGAGAACTGGTGTCCTGTCGTTTAGTAAAGTGAATCGCAAATTGAATCAACCTCTGACGATTGGAGTCCGGTAGCCGTCTACTGGACTCTCGTTGTTTTGGGGTATGTGCTATACTGGACGTGCCTTGTCGGTTAAGTGCATGAAAAAGTGGGCAATTCTGGCGGCTGTGTTCCTGACTGCCTGTGCTAGTTCCGCCAATCGTTTCCCCAGCGGTCCTGTAGCAGTTGAGACAAGCGGCTTAGTCCTAGGCACGATCGAGGATACCTCTGATTTCATTGCTGCTCTCAATTCCCGGCAATCGGTAGCTCTCAAGCCTAGGGTAGCGGGGCAGGTGACACAAATTTTAGTCAGGCAAGGGGACACGGTCAAAGAAGGGACAACGCTACTAGTAATTGATCCCTCCCAACAACTGGCAACGGTAGAGAGTAATGCTGCCCAAGTTCAAGCTGCCCAAGCGGAAGTGGATGCCAAAGTTGCTGCCCTGGCTTCAGCCGAAGCCGCTTACGAAAGCGCTAAAGCTCTCCTCAGTTCTAGGCAAGCTCTCCGCAGTGAGCGGGTGGCAGCCCTTAATCTGCAACAGCGGGATGTTCAAAGGGACAGAGAGCTATTCAAGGAAGGAGTGATTTCCCAGCGTTTACTAGAGGTGAGACTAACTAATCTTCAAGCAGCAGAGGCTGCTCTCCAGTCCCTCGATCGGGAAATCGAAGCGCAGCAGGCTAACGTTAAGCAGGCGGAAGCGCGGGTTCTCCAGGCAACAGCAGACCTCAATGCGGCTAAGCAGCGTCTACAACAGTTTCAATCTAACAAGCGTCGCGAAGAGGTACAGTTAGAGTTTCACCAGGTCAGTGCTCCTTTCCCAGGACAAGTGGGAAACATTCCCGTCAAGGTGGGAGATTTTGTTAATACTGCAACAGAACTATTGACTATCACCCAGGGTGACCAGCTGGAGGTGGAAATTGCTGTACCAGTCGATCGGGCTTCCCAATTGAAGGAGGGATTGCCAGTCAAAATCCTAGGTGAGCAAAACCAACCGATCGGTGAAGGTAATATATTTTTTATTTCTCCCACTGTCACTCCCCAAAGTCAGTCCGTACTGGTGAAGGCAGTGATTGACAACCAACAGGGCTTGCTCAGACAGAACCAGTTTGTGCGGGTGCGGATAGTGTGGAGCAGTCGCCCAGGGGTAAAAGTACCTGTAACTGCTATCTCTAGACAAGCCGGCAAGAACTTTGTCTATGTGTTGGAAACAAAAGTGGCAGATGGTAAAACGAAAACGATCGCTCGCCAAAGGATGGTAGAGCTGGGCAAAATTGTGCAAAATAACCAAGAAGTTTTGAACGGATTACAACCCCAAGATACTGTCATCACTAAGGGAATTCAATTTTTGACTGACGGTGCCGAAGTCATTGTAGGAAAGGATCAATCATGATTTTCTCTATTTCTGACCTGTTCATTCGCCGTCCCATTCTTGCTACTGTCTGTTCTTTGATCATCTTCCTATTGGGGCTGGGGGCAGCTTTCACCCTACCGATCGGACAATATCCCAATATCACTCCCCCCCAAGTTGTAGTCAGTTCCGTTTACATTGGGGCAAGTGCAGAAGTGGTAGAGGCAACGGTCACAAATGTCCTGGAGCAGGAGCTTAATGGTATCCAAGGATTGCGTTACATCACCTCTACCAGTACCGACGATGGAGTCAGTACTATCACTCTCACCTTCCAACCCGATCGAGACCAGGATTTAGCCGCGGTGGATGTACAGAATCGGGTAGCAACTGTCACTTCTCGCTTGCCAGCACCTGTACAACAGGCAGGGGTAAGAGTTAGAAAACAGACATCAGGCTTTTTGTTTGCTATCGGTCTTTATGCCGACAAGGATGAACAGGGCAAACCGCTTTATGATGATGTCTTTCTCAGTAACTACGCTGACTTATACCTAGTTGACCCGATTCGCCGTGTAAATGGTGTCAGCAATGTACAGATCTTTGGGGAAAGACGGTTCGCTATTCGGACTTGGTTAGACCCCAACAAAATGGCAGCGCGGGGAATTACTACCCAGGATGTCATTCGTGCGATTCAAGAACAAAATTTACAGATTGGTGTAGGACAAATTGGGCAACAACCAGCTCCACCTGATTTAGAATACCAACTGACAGTAACGGCTAAAGGGCGCTTAGTTGAGCCAGAACAATTCCAAGAAATTATTGTCCGCTCTACCCCTACAGGGGAACTAACCCGCATCAAAGATATTGGTAGGGTGGAGTTGGGGGCGGAAAACTATGCCACTGTATTGCGTTTTAATGGTGTACGGGCTGTTGGTTTGGGGGTATCCCAATTAGCTAATGCTAATGCTTTAGAAATAGCTGACCAGGTGCAGAGTTTGATGGCAAGACTGTCTAAGCAGTTTCCCCCTGGTATCAAGTACAAATTCGCCTACGATACCACTCGGTTTATTAGAGCAGGGGCGCGGGAAGTAATTGTTTCTTTGTTCCTAGCTATTGTTTTAGTGGTCATTATTCTCTTCTTGTTTTTACAAGATTGGCGGGCTACTCTGGTGCCTTCTCTGGTTATTCCTGTAGCTTTGGTGGGGACATTCATTTTTGCCAAACTGCTAGGTTTTAATATCAACACTCTCACTTTATTTGGTCTCACCCTTGCTTCTGGTTTAGTGGTAGATGATGCCATCGTTATTGTAGAAGACATCAGTCGCCGCATCAATGAGGAAAATATGAACCCGATCGAGGCAGCAATTGCTTCTATGAATGACTTAGTTAGTGCGGTAATTGCTACTTCTCTGGTTTTGATGTCAGTGTTTATTCCTGTTGCTTTCTTCCCTGGTACCACGGGACAGTTGTATCGTCAATTTGCTCTCACGATCGCTTTTTCGATCACTATTTCTACTTTTAATGCTATCACTTTTACTCCCACTTTGTCAGCGCAATTATTTCGCCGGGGTCAGGTTCATACCAATGGCTTCTTTCGCTGGTTTAATAATGGAGTAGATAACCTAAGAATCAAATACCGATCGGCTTTATTTGCTCTGTCTCACTACAAGGGGCTAGTTGTCATATTGTTTATCGCCTCCCTGGGTCTAACGTATTTTGTCTTTACCAGAGTACCGACTAGCTTTTTACCAGGGGAAGACCAATCCTACTTTATCACGATCGTGAGGGCACCGGAGGGTGTATCCCTCAGTTACACGGAAAACATCCTCAAACAGGTAGAACAAATAATGCTAGCGCAACCAGAGGTAGAGGGAGTATTTGCGGTTGGTGGTTTTAGTTTTGCTGGTACTGCTCCCAATCAAGGGATTGTTTTTACTACTCTCAAACGCTGGGAAGAAAGGAAGCGCCCTGACCAGGCGCAAAATGCTATTATTTTTGGCAGAATTGCCCCCCAACTAGCCCAAATCAAGGAAGCTAGAGTATTTGCTTTTCCCCCACCAGCTATTTTGGGTTTAGGTAATGTGGGTGGATTTGAGTTCCAGTTACAGGCTTTAGAGGGGCAAAGTTTTACTGAATTAGAGAGCTATGCCCAACAGATTGTAGCTAAGGCTAAAGAATTTACAATTGACGGCAGACCTGCTTTTGCGCCCCCCGGCTTAAGGGTGGATTTCAGTGCCAATACACCTAAATTGTTTGTGGAAGTCGATCGGGATAAAGCCATAACTCTCCAGGTTTCTCCCCAGGATATTTACACTACTTTGCAGACATTTTTAGGTTCTAGCTACGTCAACGATATTGACAGATTTGGGCGCGGTTATCGCGTGTATGTGCAGGCAGATGCCCCTTTCCGATCGAGTGTGGATGACATTCTCAAACTCTACGTCCGTTCTAGGTTAGGGGTAATGATTCCTTTGAGCAGTTTAGTACGGGTTTCTCAGGTTTCTGCCCCTGCTATTATCAATCACTACAACTTATTCCGGTCGATTCCGATTAGCGGCAGTGCTGCCCCTGGCATTAGCTCTGGTCAGGCAATTAAAGCAATGGAAACAATTGCTACCCAAGTTTTACCGCGGGGTTACAACTATGAGTGGACGGGATTAGCCCTAGAAGAAATTACCTCCGGTGGTCAGGGTGTTTTAATTTTTGGCTTTGGTCTAATTCTTGTCTTTCTTGTGTTAGCTGCCCAGTATGAAAATTACGTAGACCCCTTTATCATCATGCTGGCTGTACCTCTGGCAATTTTAGGTGCTCTAGTGGCAGTGATTGGTAGGGGATTCCTGTCTATTTTACCCTTTATTATTGGGCAACCTTGGCTAACTCTAATTGTTGGTCCACCATTTCAAATGGCAAGCGATGTTTACACCCAAATTGGGTTCGTCATGCTGATCGGTTTAGCTAGTAAAAATTCTATTCTGATTGTGGAATTTGCTAACCAACTGCGCCAAGAATTGAATCTCCCAATTGTGAAAGCAGCGATCGAGGCAGCCCAGTTGCGGTTAAGACCAATCTTAATGACGGCTCTTTCCACCATGATTGGCATTTTTCCCCTAGTGATTGCCAGTGGGGCAGGGGCAGCAGCGCGGCAGTCCCTTGGTACAGCGGTATTTGGCGGTATGGCTGTAGCTACTTTCTTGAGTCTGTTTATCACCCCCGTACTGTACATCGTTGTTAAAACAGCAGTTGATCGCAGCCAAGCTGGTCTTTATAAGCCCGATCCCTGTAAGGAGAAAGAATTACCTTGATAGGGACTAACTATTCTGTGCTATAATCTGGCTTGTTGGGCATGTAGCTCAGTGGATCAGAGCATCAGATTCCGGTTCTGAGGGTCGTAGGTTCGAATCCTACCATGCTCGTAGGGAAGATGATTCGGTGGGCTAGGCAAATCCTCTTTTACCTAGGAGTTACTTATTGTCTCTGTCTTGGTAGTTACCTAAAATTGTTTGGCAAAGCAGATGGGCAGTAGCTAGTTGAGAGTAACACAGCGAAAATAGTCAGTATGTCCTCCATGAGGTGAGAACCAATTGCAAGGCAGTTGTAGCGAGTAATTATGACTAGCACAGTACGGGGTATATTATCCATGTATATGTAGCTTTGTCGAAGTATGTTACAGCAATGGGTTGGCACGGTTGTCTTTTGCTTGTGCGTTGTGTCTCTGTCCCTCTCTGCTTCAGAACTGGCAAGAAAAGCTTACGAGGAGGGTAACTACAAATTAGCAGTAGCTCTGTGGCAAGATTCATTGCGAAAATTTGAACGACAGGGGGATATAGCCAATCAAGCTATGGCTCTAAGTAATATCTCCCTTGCCTGGCAAAAACTGGGGGAATGGGAGAAAGCTACTACAACTATCGATCGGAGTCTCTCCCTGTTATCATCTGGTGTTATAGAGAATAAATTACTACTAGCCCAGGCACTGGATATTCATGGACAACTATGGCAAGAGAGGGGCAAACCAGCACAGGCGATTGCCTCCTGGCAGAAGGCAGCCAAACTCTACGCAGACCTGGGGCAAACAGAAAGACTGATCCAAAATCAACTAAATCAAGCGATCGCTCTACGATCGTTAGGGTTATATAGCAGGTCTTGTAGTATTATTTTGCAGACATTAGGATGGAGAGGGCAAGAATGCCAAATTACGCAGCAGGACATAGACAATCTAAACAAAAATAATCAAATCAATCCCCAGCAACTTAGTACAGCATTGCGGCAATTAGCTGACACATTACGGGTTGTCGGGAAACTTACCCAAGCAGAACAATTGCTGCAGTTAAGTTTGAACTACGTAACAACAACTCAAGAGAAACAAAGGGTTTATCTCAGCCTAGGAGATACATATCGTACCCTAGCGATACGTCAAACGAACACTGCCAATACAGATTTACAGAGACATTACCGCGAACTAGCACACAAGCATTATTTGCTGAGTGGGAATACCTTGGCAAGCAAGTTAGGGCTATTGCGGCTAGCAATCGATAGAAGTGAAGCAATAGATTCTCTTGTTCCATCGATCGAGGCAGACCTACAAACCTCATCTCCTAGTCAACTCACTGTTTTCACACGCCTTGAGCTAGCTCAGCATCTGTTATGTCAATCCCATCCAGCCCTATCAGAATTAGCCAAGTTACAGGCATCGCCGATTATGCAGTCCTGTCGCCCTAACTTTTCTTCAGAAAAAGAGATACCCTGGATGAAAATCATAGACTTGTTGCAGACCGCCATAGCAGAGGCGCAGACCTTGGAGAACAAGAGAGCAGAGTCCTATGCAGTGGGCTATCTAGCAGGAGTGTATCACCAGCAAGGTAAGTTGCAACAGGCAGAAACTCTTACTCTCCAGGCTCTAGCTTTAGCGGCAACGGCAGGAGCATCTGACATAACTTATCTTTGGCAGTGGCAGTTAGGGAGAATCAGCCGTGCCCAGCAAAGAACAGCAGACAGTTTAAGTTTTTATGCTGCCGCCTTTCAAACTCTACAACCCCTGCGGCGTGACCTAGTGGCAATCAATCCAGAAATTCAGTTTACCTTTCGTGACAGTATTGAACCAATCTATCGAGAATACGTAGATTTACTGTTGGCAGACAGGAATCCTAGCCAGTCAAATTTGCAGCAGGCAAGAAATGTAATTGAGGCGTTACAGCTAGCAGAACTGGATGACTTTTTCCGCGAAGCTTGCATTAATGTCAAACCCAAGGTAATTGATGCGATCGACCCCCGTGCTGCTGTATTTTACCCTGTGATTGGTTACCGTCGCCTAGATGTGATTGTTAAACTCCCAGGGGATCAGAATCTGTTGCACTATGCAATTCCTGTAGAAAAGACTAGCGTAGAATCAACTCTGAAGGCACTACAAACCTATCTACCCGATCGGACTCGATCGGCGCAAGTACGTCAGCTATCCCAGACAGTTTATAGCTGGTTAATTCGTCCTGTACAAGACAGATTAGCAGCGATCCAAGCTCAACAAAATGAGCCAATAAATCTAGTCTTTGTTTTAGATGGCATCTTACGCAATGTACCGATGGCAGCCCTCTATGATGGCAAGGCATATCTAATTCAGAAATATCCTGTTGCTGTTGCTCCTAGCTTACAATTAGTTGATCCCCAGCCCTTAGCTAAGGTAGAGATCGCAGCACTAGTAGCAGGAATTAGTCAAGAGCGCGCAGTACAAGGTAGGAGTTTTGTGGCATTGCCGCAAGTAGAGTCAGAATTAGTGTCAGTGCAAGGGAAAGTAAAAACAAAAGATAAACTACTTAACCCTAACTTCACCAGTTTTAATTTGCAAGAGAGGTTGGCAACAAAAGATGTCTCGATCGTTCACATTGCTACCCACGGCAAATTTAGTTCTATTGCTGAGGAGACTTTTGTATTGTTGTGGGATCAGCTCCTCAATGTCAAGGAATTTGATCAAATTTTACGGGCAACAGAGCGTGGCAAGCCCATAGAATTATTAGTTCTGAGTGCTTGTGAAACAGCTGCTGGAGACAATCGAGCAGCATTAGGGTTAGCAGGGGTAGCGATCAGAGCAGGAGCGAGAAGTACCTTGGCTACCTTGTGGCCCGTGGATGATGTCTTTACCGCGTTTTTTATGGAGCGATTTTACACAGAATTAAGTAAACCTGGGGTAACCAAGGCATTAGCATTACGCAAAGCACAACTAGCAGCATTACAAGTGGAGAACCGTCCCTATTTTTGGGCACCCTACATTTTAATTGGCAATTGGCTGTAAGGGGCAGTAGTAGTATCACCGAATAACAACAGCCTGGGAAATTAATTGCCCAAAGAGAAAACAGACTTATAGAATGGAAAGGGAATAAGCCTAATTAGGTATACAGCTGTGGTCAAATATATCAACCTAGAACTCACAGGGCAGGTGCTAGATGGCTATGCAGTGCGCTGCGAAGTAGGAGAAATTAAAAATAGTGTCTTACAGCGCCAGGGAGTGGTAACTGGTAAACTCCCTTCTCCTGCAGAGATATGTGCAACTCACAAGCGCTGGCAAATTCTGCATAGCTATGTTAGTCACAGCTTGTTGAAAATTAGGTGTCAAGATGAGATAACTATTAACAATGGGGGAAATTTGGACACTTCCATACGAGAGTTAGATACAATATCTGTAGAGTTAAAGCAGGGAATAAATAGGTGGTTACAAGCAGATTATTTCCAGGAAATAAATGACTATCTATTAAGTTATTTTCACGATCAAGATGAAATAATTTTCACTCTAACAACCGAGGATCAACAAATACAAACCTTACCCCTTCATCTCTGGGAATTTTTTGACAACTACTCCCATGCTACCTTTTCCCTGGGTTACCATAGCCCTAGCTTATCTGTGTCAACCGATGATAATACAGGCAGACTTTTAGTCATTATAGGACATAATGGTCATACTGGCGGCAGTGCTGACCGACAAGTGTTAGAGAAATTTATGGGTAGTAATCTATGCTACCTAGAAGAGCCTACAACAAAGGCTCTAATCGAAGTTCTTAATACACAAAATTTTGCAGCAATATACTTTGCTGATTATAACTTTCACCCTATCGACAAGGGCTATCTTAGACTAAATCAGACTGAAATCATACCTATTAAAAATTTTAAGTCCATGCTGAAGCAGCAAGTTCACCAGCGATTGAAGTTAGCGATCATTAATTCCTATAATGCTGTAGAGTTAGCGAGGGAACTGACAACCTTGGGCTTAGGGCAAATTGTAGCAATGATCCATCCCCTACCCGGCTATATCAACCACCAATTTTTGGGACATTTTTTAGAAGAATTTTACAACCATAATTCATTATGTTTATCAGTTCGGCGTGCGAGGGAGAAATTAACAGCTTGGCAGGTACACTTCCCCTATATTAGCTGGTTACCTATCATATGGCAAAACAGTTTATTGATTGGTAAATTTCTCTTTTGGAAACATATTTTTCCTCCACCTCCCTTTAGTCTCAATGTCACATTGCCCGATCGTGATGAAGAAGAAACTCTCCTGATGGCTGTTGATCCTGCGATTGGAATTTTAGAGAGTAGAGGATACAAAGTGTTGGGGGTTTTGGGGCAGGGGGGATTTGGCAAAACCTACAGAGCTGTACAAAGTGATGGTAGATTTGTAGCCATAAAACAGCTATTGTTTAGGGAAGGAAAAGATAAACAAGCTCTTGTAGAAAGATTTCTCAAGGAGGCAAATGTTTTGCAGAAATTGGGTAGTCATCCCCAAATCCCTAGTTTCTATGGTTGTTTCTGGGAAGGTGACAATTATTTTATTGTGCAGGAATTTATAGAAGGCATAACCCTTGATCAGGAACTAGCACAGGCTACTAAATTTTCTGAAGATTATGTCAAACAATTAGTAGAGGATGTACTTAATGTTTTATCCTTTGTGCACTCTAACAACTTCATTCACAGAGACGTTAAGCCCCAAAATTTAATCAGGCGAAGCTCTGATCAAAAAATAGTGTTGATTGACTTCGGTGTTGTCAAGGAAAATGTCGGTACTAACTTGAACTTGTCTATCCGTGTTGGTACTCCCAAATATATGCCCGTTGAGCAATACTACAATAATCCTGTGTTTGCTAGTGACATTTTCGCCCTAGGGATAGTTGCTATAGAGTGTCTAAATGGATTGACAATACTCAGTGATAATTTGGAACCTGCTTCTTTGGCACAACGATTATCAATATCAGAGGGATTTGCTAGTTTTCTACTCAAGTGTATTGCTGATAAAGCTGCCGATCGCTATAAAGATGCCAAAACAGCTCTGTTAGCACTACAGTCCTTGGATAACCAGCCGCCAACCTTTGCTAAAACTACCGTAGCTCTGCCTAAGCCACATCCTCTTACCTCTATAAAATCTTTACTCCCTCTTGTTCTGTCGACTTTTGCAGTTTTAGCAGTACGATATGTAGGTTTACTGCAGGGGGTAGAACTATTTGCCTATGATTTACTGTTGCGGATACGACCAGGTGAGTTTCCCGATGAACGCTTAGTATTTATCACCATAGATGACAAAGACCTTAGTTTTCAAGATGAAAAAGGTTGGCAGAGAAGGGGGTCGATCGCAGATGCAGCTCTGGAATTGACAATTAGGAAATTAAATGCCCTAGGAGCTCAAACGATCGGGCTAGATATTTATCGAGACGGCGAGCCTGATACTGGGACTATTACCAATCTCTATGCATCCCAAAGTAATTTAATCGGGGTGTGTAAGGTTGCTGATCCTGAAATTGATGTACCAGAAATACCACCTCCTACGGGTTTAAGGAAAGAGCAGGTGGGTTTCAGTGATGTCCCTGATGATAATGATATTGTGCGCAGGCAACTAGTATTTATGACCCCGCCAAAGTTAGAGGGAAAATGTGTTGCTAGTTTGGGTTTTGCTACACAGGTAGCTCTGCATTACTTACGCAGTAAAGGGGTTAGCCCAGCGGTCGAAGGGGGACTTATACGAATTGGTGGAGTTAAATTATTCCCCTTAGAATCCCATAGTGGTGGCTACCAAAGAGTGGATATGCGTGGTCATCAAATTTTGCTCAACTATCGTGCTGTTGATGCAGTGCAGAGTTTCGGCTATCGTTCTAACCGATCGGTACAAAATCTAGCTCCTTCTCTGTCATTACGTGATTTTCTGAATGAGGAAATTCCGCCTGAACGCATTAAAGGTAAAATTATCCTGATTGGTGTCACCAGTACCAGTTCTGATGATTATTGGCAGACTCCCATTAGTAAAGGAAGAGTGGCAGGATTGTATATACAAGGGCAAATGGTTAGTCAACTTGTCAGCGCTGTTTTGGATGGGAGAACTTTGCTTCGCCCTCTGCCATTTTGGCAAGACTATCTTTGGATGTTTGTGGGGGCAGGGATCGGCTGTATAATTTATCGCATATCTCGTACTCGTGTTATCTTCCTGGGTACTACACTTGCTGGTTGCCTAGCATTATTTATTGTCTACTTTCTCCTATTTGCCAAGGGGCTGTGGATACCTTTTGTACCAACAATTGTTTCTATGATCTTAGCTCAAGGGGGGACACATCTCCTGTCTTACTCTACCAAAATAGCTCATAATAGAAATCGACTGTAAAGTTTGGTAGTTTGAGCTGTCCCTGTTCGGTTTGGAGTCTGGTAATGAAAAATTTCTGGTTGTTTGTACCAATGATGGCTGCCACGATCGGGCTGATCTTACCTTTGCCTGCCCAGGAGAACGAGCCGACTAGTGTCTGGAGCATGGTTTTGGGTAGGAGTGCCCCAGGGGGGAGACGTAAGGGCGCTGCCAGTCGTGGCTGTTCACCCCAAGTTACTCCTATTGCTTTGGTGCCTGACCCTGCCAAAGCTTGGGCTTTAACCAGTAGCCCTACTCCTCGTTTCTGGTTTTATCTGCCCCAATTGCCGCCACAAATTCGATCGGCGGAGTTTGTGCTACAGGATACCCAGGATAATGACATCTATCGCACTACTATTTCCTTGACAGGCAAAGCTGGTTTAGTGCGGGTGGCTGTGCCAAATGTGCAAGGAAAGACTTTGGACACAGGGAGAACCTATCGATGGACTTTCCAAGTGCCCTGTGAACAAAACAGTTGGGTGGTTTTGGAGAGCCATACTGGTAGGGATACTGAAGGGAAAACTACTCCCTGGTTAGACAAGGTAGATACTGTTGCCAGCCAGGTAGTGGCAAATCCCCAAAATGTAGAGGCACGCAAAGCTTGGCTAAAACTTCTCCAAGAGCTGGAGCTGCCAGAACTGGCTAAAGCCCCCCTTTAGCTCAGGGCAACCTACATCTCTGCTGGTAGGCACCAAGCCGCACTAACTTTCCTCTAGGGTCGTAGTCCACCAGTACCACATTCCCTTTGCCGTCTGCCACCCAGCCTAGGGCAGGGGGTGTCTCACCTTTATCGATCGTGTTTTTCTCCCCCCTGGTGGAAGGACTTGCTACAATAGGCGCCACAGCATCCGCTAGACCCACCTCCGTCTCTGAGCGAAAATTATCCCCAACTGTTGGGGGCACTCCTCCTCTCCCTTTGATCACAAACTGACTGCCCTGCCGTACTCGACAGACATTGCTGTTGACTAACTGCAAAGGATCAACCGTGTTTTGGGGAAGATTGACCAAGCCCTTGCTGGGGTCAGCCTCTGGAGTACTGATGTTGACTTGCCCGCTCAGATTGGGGTCAGGATTGGTAGTGGAAATCGCCAGAATATTGGCGCTGTTGGGGAAATCTCTGAAAGGGTTGAAATTACTCAAGTCTTCTCTGCCCAGTAATCTTTGAATTTCAGGACGGGAAAGAGTGCGAAAACCCAAAACTGCCTTAGCAGTAATGGCAATTCTACCGCCTTGCTTCTCAGCGTTGGCTGTGATGTTTGTGTTGGGAAAGCCAATCAGGGTGTTCGCATTGATGGTAATGTTACCCCCAGTGGCATTGCGAAAGGCATTGGCTTCGATTTCACTGTTGTTCCTCAGTCGTACATCGCTAGCGTTAATCACAATGTTTGCTTCACTTCCTCTAAGAGCAGAGGCAGTAATACTAGAGTTGTCAATGCTTAGAGCATCAGTAGTAATCTGCAGGCTACCTGCACCTTTGGCACCCGAAAAGTCACTCACAGAAATACTCGCTCCCTCACCTAGACGGAGAAGAGGAGTCTCGATCGTTAAATTGCCCCCCTTCCCTGCTGCCCTTGATCTAGCCTGCGCTCGAATGATAGTTGGTGAATTGTCGGTCGGTGCTCTACCCTTTGCCTCTAGGAGTTGAGATGCCCTGACAAATAGAGAACCACCATCCCCCTTGCCATCAGTGGTAGCAGAAATAAAAGCCCCCCCAGTTAAACGGAGAATAGCAGTTTCGATGGATAAATTACCACCGCTTCCTTCTGCTCCCTCTTGCACAGAGACACCTATAGCGGTACCAGAACCGCTTGCTTCCAGAAGTTGCGAGGCTTTAATGAGCACAGTCCCTGCCTTTCCTCTGCCAAAGGTGGCAGCTGCAATCTGCGCCCCCTCAGTTAGACGGAGAATAGGGGTCTCTATTGTTAAATCCCCACCCTTCCCTTCTGCCCCAGCATCAACATCTGCCCGAATACCACTTGCCAAATCGTCAAGCCCTCTTGCTACTGCTTCTACTGATTGAGAGGCTTTGATAGATAGGTTTCCCCCATCACCTTTGCCAAAGGTAACGGCTTGAATTTTTGCCCCCCCAGTCAAACGGAGAGTGGCAGTCTCAATAGATAAATTGCCGCCCTTTCCCTCTGCTTGTGGCTGGACGGATACATCAATGAGGCTACCAGAATCCTTAGCTTCTAAGAGCTGAGAGACCTTGAGGGAGAGGTTACCTCCATTGCCCCTACCAAAGGTGCCAGAGGCAATTTGTGCTCCTTCAGTTAACCGAAGCGTGGGTGTTTCAATCGTTAAATTACCGCCCTTGCCTTCACCTCCTACAGCAACATTGGCAAAAATTCCACTAGCAGCTTTACCAGTGCTTGATCTACCAATTGCTTCTAGGAGTTGGGAAGCTTCAATAGCTAGAGTCCCTCCGTCCCCTTTACCAAAAGTGCCGCTGGAAATTTGGGCTCCTCCAGACAGGCGGAGAGTATCAGTTGTAATGACTAAATTACCCCCCTTCCCTTCGGCTCCTGGCTGCACAGAGGCACTGATAAGGCTATTCCCTGTGGCTTCTACTAGTTGGGATGCCTTGATAAATAGGTTTCCCCCGTCCCCTCTGCCGAAGGTGGCAGTACCAATTTGTGCTCCCTCCACTAAACGGAGAACAGGAGTATCTATGAATATGTTACCTCCCCTGCCTTCTGCTTCTGGTCCAACATCTGCACTAATATCACTAGCAATCTTGCCATCAAGCGATCTGCCCTGCAATTCCAAGAGCTGAGAGGCTTTAATAAATACTGTCCCTCCATCTCCCCTGCCAAAGGTACTAGCAGAAATCTGGGCCCCTTCAGTCAAACGGAGCGTGGGAGCCTCGATCGTTAGATTGCCCCCCTGTCCTGTTGCTATCGGTTGCACGGACGTGTCAATGACGATGCCGGGACCTCTTCCCTCTACCAGTTTATCTGATTTAATGAATACTGTTCCGCCATCCCCCTTGCCAAGAGTAGTGCTGGAAATCTGGGCTCTATCAGTCAACCGCAGGGTAGGTGTTTTGATGGTTATGTTACCTCCTTTTCCCTGCCCTCCCACACCAACGCTGGCAGAAATGCTGCTACGGCTTGCCTCCATAGCTTGAGATGCTACGATGACCAAAGTTCCTCCCTCGCCTCTGCCAAACGTATCAGTGGTAATTGAAGCTCTATCACTTAAACGGAGAGTGGGAGTTTCGATCCTCAAGCTGCCGCCCTTCCCCTCTGCTCCCGGTAGAACCGATGCATCAACAAAACTTGGCAATTCTCCTACGATTTCTACCAATTCAGATGCTCTGATGATAAGACTGCCACCATCTTTACTACTTGTAGTGCCGGCAAAAACCTGCGCCCCATTCCTCAGTTGCACGTTCCTGCCCTGGATTTGTATATTGCCATCGCTGCTGTAAGCACCAGCAACATCTCTCAGGCTAATGTCGCTAAAAATGGTGTCGTCACTGTAGCGCAAAATCATGTTCGGCTGAATATTTATATCTCCCGATCGGACACTGCCAATTTCCAGAAAACCCGCTGGTGCAGACACTACCCCCCCCACAAGATTTACTGCCCCACCAACGAGAGCCAATGTCTTTCCTCGGTTCGTTGCTAAGCTGGTTTGCAGTTTTCCTGTGCCGTCTCTGTTGGCAGTCCTTACGTCTATCGCTCCTGCATTCTCCCTAAACCGCAATCCCACAGGAATGTTGACGACTAACAAAGGTGGGGCAGTAGGGTTGGTGGCACTGAATTCAACGTTGTTGGGAAACATAAAACTATTAGCTGTTGTCCCAAGGAATGACCCCTGCAAATCTAAACGGGCACCACCACCAAAAACTATACCCGCTGGATTGGTAAAGAATAGGTTAGCCTCCCCCAAGACTCCCAAGGTGCCATTGATATTGGAAACATTTCCCCCTGTTACCCTAGTGATGATGTTCTCAATACCCCCAGGATTGCTGAAGTAGACTCCCTGACCTGTATTGACATTAAATTCCTGAAAACTATGAAATAGGTTGACTCCTCTGACGGCACCACCATCAATTCGTGTCGCCGGTAGGTCTCGAATTGTCACGTTGGGGATAACAACAGAAGTCTCCCCTCCAAGAGTCCGATCGGGAATAATCTGTGCTCTCCCTGGAACACCCCACAGTACCAAAATACTGAGGATGTGCAGGGAATGAGAGAGTAACCGATCGATGTCCATATGTGCCCCCAACTTATGTCTGTAGTGTATCAGGGTCAATGCCTAACGATCGGAGTTTGGCTATTAGTTTCTCTTTCTGCTGCCGTTCCTGTTCTGCGCGTTGATACTCAAATTCCGCTCTTTGGCGCTCTAGTTCTGCCCTTTGGCGCTCTAGTTCTGCTCGTTCTTCACCCGTGGGCAGCAACTTCCCTTCCCCATCGTACCACCGCAGCCAGGGTAATTCCATGCCACAGTAGCATCCCTGCCATATCCCCAACGACACCCCCATCTCCGGAATGAATATATGCCCTCGAGCATTGGCAACCATCCTCTGATACCGATCGTTGACCAAGTGATACACCTCTACCGCCCCCTTGCTCACCTCATAAATCCCATAGTAGGGAACCCTTATCCCCTGCTCATACACCCAAAACTTGCCTGGCTTGCAACCAGGGCTTGGGGGAGTCTGGTCTCTCTCTTCTCTGCCATCCCCTGACACAAACTCAATCACAATCAAAGGTGGGACTTTCTCCTGCCACAGGACATAGGAGCGGCGGTATTTGCCCTCGAGCATGGGGGGTACATTGGGGACATAAAACCAATCTGGTGCTATGCAGCCCTTGAGGGGGTCTGCGGTTATTTGCCAGTAGATGCCGCTGTCTTGACCTATGGTGAACTGACCATCGGGATGGAGTTGCTGCAGGATGGGGTAAATGGCGCTGGTGAGCAAGATACTTTGGGGATGTTCAGCAAAGTTTTCCACGATCGCACCATCGGATTCGGGTAGTTGATTGTGGTCAGGGAGTAGGTTAACTGTAACAACCATGGCTGGACTCCAAATGGACTGCTCATTCTTGCAAAGTATCAGGGTCAATGCCTAGGGATCGGAGTTTAGCTGCTAATTTTTCCTTCTGCTGTCGTTCCTGTTCTGCTCTTTGACGCTCCAGCTCCGCCCGTTCTTCCCCTGTGGGCAGCAGCTTCCCCTCCCTGTCGTACCAGCGCAGCCAGGGCAACTCCATGCCACAGTAACACCCCCGCCATATCCCCAATCCCACTCCCATCTCAGGAATGAATATCTGCCCCCCCTCTTTGGCAACCAGCCGCTGATACCGATCGTTGACCAAATGATAAACCTCCACTCTCCCTGGGCTGACTTCATAAATGACATAATACGGAACCCCTATCCCCTGCTCATACACCCAAAACTTGCCTGGCTTGCAACCAGGGCTTGGGGGAGTCTGGTCTCTCTCTTCTCTGCCATCCCCTGACACAAACTCCATCACAATCAAAGGTGGGACTTTCTCCTGCCACAGGACATAGGAGCGGCGGTATTTGCCCTCGAGCATAGGGGGTACATTGGGGACATAAAACCAATCTGGTGCTATGCAGCCCTTGAGGGGGTCTGCGGTTATTTGCCAGTAGATGCCGCTGTCTTGCCCTATGGTGAACTGACCATCGGGATGGAGTTGCTGCAGGATGGGGTAAATGGCGCTGGTGAGCAAGATGCTTTGGGGATGTTCGGCGAAGTTTTCCACGATCGCACCATCGGATTCAGGTAGTTGGGTGTGGTCAGGCAGAGAGTTAACAGCAACAACCATAGGCGAATCTCCCAGGGGCTACATCCATGATAGAGGCTGACAGGCTTAGAAAGCCCTGTACTCCAGGGAAAACAAAATGTTGTTTGTGCCCAAAGCATTGCCTGCTGCGTCGGTGAGATTGAGAGGAACACCAACATCTAACCTTGTTGTCAACCGATCGCCTAGACGAAATTGCAGTCCCAACCCCAGAGAATAGAGTGTACCGTTGCGAGCAGCCAAGCCAGGAGTAGCACCAGCACTCCAAGTTGTCCCAAAATCAGCGAAGGGAATTACTTGTAAAACATCTTGGGGAGAGAAGCGCGCGATCGGTATTTGCACCTCTGTGGACAGGAAAAAACCACTGTCAGCCAAAATAGTGTCCTGTCGGTAGCCCCGTACACTGCGAAAACCGCCCACAGCAAATTGTTCTTGGGGTACCAGAGGGCGATTCGCTAATTGGGTATCAACACGGGTCACCCACAGACTATCAGCACCCAACGATCGGACATATTGTCCCTGGAAGCGCCAAGCAAGGAACCGACTATCAGGGGGATCAGGGTTAATCGTTGCTCCCAGTAAGCCGACACCGTAACTAAATTGCGATCGAGCTTGGAAAACTTCCAGCCTACCGCGGGTCAGGTAATCTTGAAAGAAACGAATAGCTGCAATGCGAGTGTTTCCCCCAGGGTCAGCCCCAGGTGCTAATTGAAATGGCTCCCCCCCCAGGGTGGATTGACTCGCTTGATAGGAAGCAGTTAAACCCAGAGCTAATTCCTGCAGGGGAGTTTGATACACAGGTTGACGATAGGTAATGCGATAAGTAGGAGACTCCCCCAATATGCTCAAACGATCGAAAGGAGGTTCAATCACAGTACTGCTGGTGCGGTCATACTCCAAAGATAGAGTACCGTTGAGGGGGTTGACAGGAACTAGATAATTAAAGCTAAAAGCATTGCTGCCATCTGTGTTGACATAATTAGCAGAAAGTTTATCGCCGATGCCGGAGAGATTTTGGTAACCAAATGTAACACCTCTACGAACACTACCTACAGCAGGAGACCTGCCGTTGTCGACATTTACTTTCAACTCAAAAGGTTCAGATTCCGTTACAACCACATCCAAACGACTCAAATTGGGATTAGGACCAGGTGATAACTCTGCTGTGACACTGCTAATCAAGGGATCAAGCCGCAGTAATTGTAATCCTTCCAACAGTCGGTTTTGATTCAAGGGAGATGCACCAGCCACTGCCAAGCGGGAGCGCACATAATTAGGGTCAAGCCTGCGGAGTCCCGTAACCGTGATTTCTTCCAGACCACCCTCAATAATTTCAATGGTGATGACGGCATCTTTGGGGGAGAGGATTTGTCCTGCGGGGATTTTCGCACCAGAATTAATATAGCCAGCCTCTACGTATTTCTGAGTGATACGTGCTTCTAAATCCAAGAGGTCACTAAATGATACTTCCCTGCCGATCAGAGGAGCTGCCGCTGTCAAAATCTCCGCATCTGAAAACACAGTATTCCCCTTTAGCACGAAGCCCTTAATTTTTATTAATTCCTGGGCAATTGCTCCCTGGGAGTAAAATAGCGGGAAAAGAACAAGCAGCCAACCTCTGGGCATACAGCATTAACAATAGCAATACTCTAGCCAGTTTAGTCTATAGTCGACGGAAACAGCAATAGAGGTTTGATTAGGGATGAGTAATGTAGTTCTAACAGATGATTTCTCCTATCTTGATGCACATTTCTCAGTCTTTTTGCCGACTTAATGCAGTAACAATTCTGCGGATGAGTGCAAGGGATGCCATAGAAAACTGCACATATTACCGCTTGGTAAGAGACATTTCTTATAACCTGCAAAAGGTGGCAAAGACCAACAAAATTTCTACAGCCAATCAAGAGCGATCGGGAGTAAAAAGTTAATGATACTTCCCTGACAGTTAGAGGGACTGTCTGCTTACAGAACTCTGGGCATCCGTGATAGATTTCTTTCAGCCTCTTCTCCCCACTCGATGGAAAAAACGATCGATTCCACAATTTCAGACTCTATGAGTTGCATGGGAAGAAAAATTAAGTAATCTGACAGAATCAGTATTACTCTGAACTTGGCGATTTTCTACTGGAACCTTTATGACTAGCAAAAATCTACTACTAATTTCGTTTTGTGTCTTGGCGGGATTGTGTGCTAGAGCAGAAGCCCTAGATATTGTTCTCACCAATGACGACGGCGTTGAATCTGCCCTGACCCAAGCCCTGGCAAGTTCCCTTCGTGCAGCGGGACACCGAGTGATTGTTTCTGCACCAGCTCAGGACCAAAGTGGCACAGGAGGGGGAATCAACTTTCTGCGTCCCATCACTGCTCTAACTGCTCCTTCCCGCGGTGGGGCTATAGCTAATGGTGCACCTGGAATTGGTATTTTACCTGGTGATCCCCAGAGTTTCTATGTCAATAGCTCGCCAGTCGCTGCCTCTCTCTATGGCATTGATATTGCCGCTCCCAGAGTTTTCGGTAAACTTCCTGACCTGGTCATCAGTGGACCTAACTACGGTAACAACACAGGTTTAATCAACAACCACTCCGGTACAGTCAATGCAGCGTTGATTGCTATCAATCGGGGTATTCCCGCCATCGCTGTTAGTTGTGAAGCCCCTTTGAACTATCGTCCTGTTTCCCAGTTGCAGAGGGGGGATATTGACTTTGAAATTGCCGAAATTGTTGTCCTGTTAGTGAATACTCTGGAAGCACGTCGCACCGTTGGGGGAAATGCCCTTTTACCCCCTGGTATTGGTCTCAATGTCAACATCCCCGCTTTTACAGCAGGTAGGGGCAAAGATTTACCCATTCGCTTCAGTCGGGTAGGCTTAGCTTCCTTTGTCATTCCTTTCTTCACAGAGAACCTCTCCCAAGACCCCGTAGCTCAACAATTTGGTGCAAATGTGGCTGCGCCTGGGGTTACTCTCTCTCTGTCTCCTAGCTTACCTAGGGGTCTGTCTGTGCTGCCTGATGTGAATCCTACTTCGGAACAAAATGTAGTCCGATCGGGGGCAGTGGCAATTTCAGTGATCGAAGGTACTCACCAAGCTCCTGAGGAAACAAGACTACAGGTCATCCAGAAGCTCGATAGTTTGGTGCGTTGATTATGCTCCCCCACTCCCTGGAGAAATTGATTTGGAAAGATTGTCTTGATATTCATTTCTGCAGAGGAGTAAAACATGCCAAAAACCCGCACCAACCTGCCCAGATCAAATATGTCCCGATGAGGTAAAAGGGAGCGATAAGATTTTGTAGAACAACGTATCAGTTTTCCCTACACTATGGTGCAGCGTATTCTGGAACCAGAAGTGATGGATTCCCCCCAAGCAGCGATCGAGTACGACCGCATGGACTTTACGGCAGTCAACACTGATTTTGCCCGTACGGCACTACAGCTAGGGGCTAGGGGTCACATTCTCGACATCGGCACAGGGACAGCCAGGATTCCCATTATTCTCTGTCAGTTTGCTAATGACTCCACCATGCACATCACGGCGATCGATTTAGCCCAGAGTATGCTTGACCTTGCCAAAATCAACGTCACTGCTGCCCAGCTTGAGCACCAAATTACCTTGGAACTGGCAGACGCAAAGCAGTTACCCTACGCTGACCATACGTTTGATGTAGTGATTTCCAACAGCATCGTGCATCACCTGCCAGACCCTCGCCCTTTCTTTCGGGAAGCCCTGCGGGTACTAAAACCAGGGGGAGGCATTTTGATCAGGGATTTAATGAGACCAAAAACGATCGAGGAGCTAGAGCAGATAGTTGACACGATTGGGGCAGGCTACAACCCAGACCAGCGCCAGCTATTTTATGATTCTCTTCATGCTGCCTTTACCCTAGAGGAAGTGGAGACAATGTTGGTAGAGTGTCAATGGCCAGGGGTAGAAGTGTATGCCTCCTCGGATCGGCATTGGACAATTTCCCGACCTTTCTTGGGAGGCGGTGTTGTCAAGTAAATCATAACTAATTTCTCTACCGTTCTGTTGACTCTGAATAGGTCTCCACCATAATACTACTTTGACCTTCTGCCTAAATCCGTATTGGTACACCATAAACTTTGGGCTGGCTCACCAGCTCTGCTCCATATCGTTCCCTCTCATCTTTGAGAGAGATTGTCACTTGCCATCGGTTTAATCAAGGCATTATCCTCCTGTTAACTATCACGACCTTACATAGACCGGGTCTACTAGCACTGAGCCTGACTATGTCACTCGCAACTTTTTGCCATGGTATTTAGCAGGGGTATCTTGGATGGAATTAAGCTCAGCGGTGCTTTATCGACTGCGAGGTGGGTGACCTAGCTCACAGGTACCAGGCTAATTGTCTTTAGCTGTAACTTAATGCTTGACATTTTTATTAAGCCCCTGTAGTGTAGAGGGATAACTTAAGAATAACTTTTAATAACTTATGAAAGTAAGCCACTTTTCGCGCAGGGGGTCTCTACTGGTTTTAGGGGGTCTTGCTGCGGTCTTCATTGATTTCACTCCCTCTAGGACAGGTTTTCCAGCAGCAGCCCAGGGAGGGGTGAATAGAGTTGTGGCTTTGACTTCTCTGACAGCAGATATTTTACAGAGACTAGATGGCTCTAAGCTGGTAGGAGTGCCTGGAAGTCAATTATTGGCTAATAATCCTGATTTTCGCAACAAGGTCAAAGTTACAGAGGGACGAGCACAGCCAAACTTGGAGCGGGTTCTCTCCCTTAGACCTGATTTGGTGATTGGGGCAAAGGGGTTCCATGACCAAGTGGCGGTGCGCTTACAACGATCGGGCATTAGCACTGAATTAGTAGATGTAGATAGCTGGACAGCCCTGGAACAAGTGACAAGAGACTTGGCAAGCAAGGTAGGGGCAAATCCAGAACCGTTGTTGAGTCAATACCGAGCGTTATCCTTGCCTAAACCTAGTCAGTCTCCTAGTGTGATTGTGATAGTTAGCCGTCAGCCGATTTTGAGTCCTAATCGCAATAGTTGGGCAGGGGCGATGTTGGAGCGTTTTCATTTGCGTAATTTGGCTGCTGATATACAAGGTAAAGCGCCTGTGGAGGGTTATATCACTCTGTCCCCCGAACGTCTGTTACAGCTCAATCCTGATACTCTGATTGTCGTGGAGTTTGGTGAAAATGTACTGGCTCAGCTACAAAACCAATCATTTTGGCGCAACCTCAAGGCAGTGCAACAAAACAAGGTCTATCAAATGGACTACTACGGTCTGGTGAACCCTGGTAGCATCGACTCGATCGTTAAAGCTAGTCAAAAGCTGCAAGAGATTGTCAGTGGGAGGTGAAAAGTTGCATTTATTCCTATGGAGTGCACACATGAGAAACCTATTTTTTGCACTTTTGGCTGTCCCGATCTTTAACTTACCCGTGTTAGCACAAGCGGATGACATTGAGATAACTGTGACAGGCACACGATCGCCACGGGATGTACAGGATGCCCCAGGGTCGGTGACAGTGATCGAGCGGGGTGAAATTGAACGGGGTAACGTCAACAATTTACGGGACATTATTCGGGAAGATTTAGGGGTGTCAATCAGAAAAAGTCCCCGATCGGGATTGCAAAATTTCAACATTCGGGGGATTGAGGGAAATCGAATTCTGTTCCAGGTAGATGGTATTCGTCTACCCAATGAATTTACCCTTGGTCCCTTTGGTACAGGCAGGGATTTTGTTGACTTGTCTACCCTCAAAGTATTAGAAATTCTCAAGGGTCCTGGTTCGGCTTTGTATGGTTCTGATGCTATTGGAGGGGTATTAACTTTTACTACCGTTGATCCCAGTGACTTATTAGCAATTACAGGTAAAGATAGCTACATTAGTGCTAACACCAATTACAACAGTGCAGATAGTGGCTTTAATAATTCAGTAGCAGTGGCTACAAGGGCAGATAAGTTAGAATTTGCTGGCATTTATACCCGCAGGGATTTTCGGGAACTGAACCGCAACGGTGATCCTCAATTTAACGATCGGCAGACAGGTTCTTCTAATAACTATTTGGGCAAGCTAGTCTACAGATTTGATGCTAAAAACAGCTTGAAATTGACGGCGGAAGTGTTGAACCGATCGACCTTTACTACCTTTGCTCGGGCTAACTTACCAGAGGAGACGGGGGGTGCTGTAGTTGTACAAAGCTTGACTTCTGATTTCAAGACTAATAGGACTAGATTGAGTTTGGATTATGACTTTGACAATCCCGATGGGGGATTTATTAGAACTGCTAAAATACAAGCCTTCTACCAGGATGCCAATACTCCTGAATTCAATGTGGAGGATAGATTAGTTGCTCCTACAGGTGCTCGTCCTGGTACGCCCCCTAGTCAACTAGCCAGTAGAATTGGTTTGAATGATTTTACCGATCGGATTTATGGTGCTAATTTACAACTGCAGAGTAGTTTTGCTACAGGAACAGTTAATCATTTACTCACCTATGGACTGGAGTATTCCCAACAGAAAAATACTAGACCCAGAGAGCGGGAACAGATAAATAGAGTGACAGGGGAGCGCACCCGCAATCTTATTCCTGAAAACTTCCCCACTAAGGATTTTCCTGACTCTGATACCACGCGGTTTGCTCTGTTCTTGCAGGATGAGATTAGTTTCGGTAACATCAGTATCATTCCTGGGCTACGTTTAGATTTTTACTCCTTAACTGCTACGGCTGATGAGGATTTTTTGCGTAATTTATCACCGCCCCCTGCTAATTTTAGCTCCAGTAATCTATCCCCTCGTTTTGCTATTCTATGGAAACCCTCACAAGACTTTACTATTTTTGGACAGTATGCTAGGGGATTTCGAGCACCCCTTTATGATGAAATTAATAGTGGTTTTGCTAACACATTGTTTGGCTACCGAGTTATACCTAATCCTGACCTCAAGGCAGAGAGTAGTGATGGTTTTGAATTAGGGGTAAGGGGCAGATTTCCCCAGGGGAGATTCTCCCTGGTAGGCTTCTACAACACCTATGACAATTTCATTCAAAGGTTTGTCAATACTGGCTTGGAAAATATACCTGGATTTCCCCGTCCATTTATCAGATTTCAGTCGCAGAATGTGGCTAGTGCTAGAATCTATGGTGTGGAATTCAGTGGGGAATATCGCTTTTCTAACCAACCAGGGGGATTCAGTTTGTTCGGGGGGTTAGCCTATGCTGTAGGTGATGACCAAACTAATAATCGTCCTCTCGGTACTATCAATCCTTTCAAGGCTAATGTGGGTCTGCGTTACCGTGCTGCTGATAATAGTTGGGGGATAGATTTAGTAGGTACATTTGTTGGTTCACCCCGTGTACCTTTGGATACCCAATTGTTTGTCCCCGCTGGCTATACTCTGGTAGATTTAACGGGATATGTTAACTTTACTCCCCTTATATCTCTAAATTTTGGGGTCTACAATCTGTTTAATCAAAAATATTTTGAATACAGTGACCTGCGTACTTTCCCAGCAGCGGATGCGGCTAGAGTCGATCGCTTAGCCCAACCTGGTACTAACGTGGCAGTAAGTTTGAATGCTAAGTTTTAGGAGGTGGTCATGTCTAACTATACTCTGTGGTTAATAGAAAAAAAACGATCGTTGCCCCTTAAAAACTTGGTCTGGGGAATTCCTATTACAATTGGTCTGAACGCCACTTTGTTTATTGGTATTGCGTCAGCTATCAGAGAAGTTCAGCCTGTAGTTGTAGCAGATATACCAATTGAGATTGTTGTTTTAGAAGAAGAGAAGCCAGACTTACCAAAACCTGAGTTAATTGAACCACCACCGCCAGAACCCCAGCCTGTAGCTGCACCAAGTTCCCCCGCCTATACACCACCTTCTGTACCGAGTTCTCCTGCAAAAGTAACTTACACACCACCTTCCGTACCGAGTTCCCCTGCAAAAGCAACTTACACACCCCCGCCAGCGTTATTCCAGCCTCCTGCTCCCAAGGAGCAACCAAGGATGGTACAACAACCAGAGGAGAGGAAACCGACACCTTTACCCCCTGCTCCCCCTGTAATGACAAGTACGACTGAACCAGAAGAAGAAGCTCCTGCTCCCTTTGTGCCTCTTGTCAGTTCGGCAAATCAAACCCAAGAACCTGAGTCCCAGCCTGGGAGTCTCACCGAGCAACCCGCCCCTGTGGCGAAGGCACCACCTGTAGAAGCTTTGCCCGCACCTGTGGTACCTAAAGTGGAGTCCACTTCTCCACCGCCAGAAACGCCTAAGCCAGAACCTGTGCCAGAGGCAGTCTTACCAAAGGAAACAAAACCCTATGTGCCTGAGGAAGAAAAACCGCGGGAAGATGGAAAAGTTACTTGTGTTAGCTGTGAGAAGCCTAGCTTTCCTGCTGGTGCTAAAGAAAGGGGTTTGCAGGGACAGGTAAGACTAAGTATTGATGTTGCACCCAGCGGGGTAGTGGAAGATGTACGCTTGCTGACTTCTAGTGGTCATCCCGAATTAGACCAGGCGGCAATGGAACAGGTAAAAAGGTGGCGGTTCACTACTTCTACTCAGGGGAAGAAAGGTTTGTCAGCTAGGATTAACTTTGAATTGATAGATCGGGATAGAAGAGCGGGGACTAGATAGTATGTGGCAGACAACGATCGATTTATTTCAGAAAGGGGGTCTGGTTATGTATCCCCTCTTACTCAGTTCTTTGGTGGCGATTGTTTTAATTGTAGAACGCTGTCTTTTTTGGTGGAAAGTTGCCAGAAGGCAGCAGCGGGTAGTGCGGGAAGTGTTGCGCTTGTATGCAAGTAGCAAAGATAAGGCAATAAAAAAATTAGAGTTGGAACTGGACTTACCGATCGCTCGTATTTTTCTCACAGCCTTGGAGTTAGATTACCCTGATACAGAGGAGTTCAAGATTGCCCTAGAAAGTGCTGCTCAAGCGGAAATTCCCATTTTGAAACGCTTTAACACAATCTTTGACTCCATCATTACTCTGGCACCTTTGCTGGGGCTGCTGGGGACGGTGACTGGCTTGATGAACTCCTTTGCCTCCCTGCGCTTTGGTGATTTTTCTGGGGAGCGGGCGACAGTGGTAACAGGGGGTATTAGTGAAGCCTTGATCACAACAGCCACAGGTTTAATTATTGCCATCTTTACCGCCTTTTTTGCTAACATGTTTCGTGGTTTCTACCAAAGGCAAATTTATCTCATTCAGGAGTATGGTGGTCAGTTGGAGTTGATCTTTCGCCGTTATCATTGCAAAGCAGGAGTGAGTAACAATGCGCTTACCTGAAGAACCAGAACAACCTGCAATTATTAATGTCACTTCTCTGATTGATGTTACCTTTGCCATCTTGGCGTTTTTGGTTATCTACTCTTTGTTTTTATCGCCTAACTTAGGTATTTCTCTCAATTTACCCCAAGCTAGGACGGCTAGGACTCAAACTTCCCAGCGGCTGCTTCTCTCTATCTTGCAGGATGGTAAAATTATGTTGGAAGATAGAGAGGTCAAACTCGATCGTTTAGCCGCAGTTCTGCAACAAAAGAAGGGACAAAACCCTGAGCTATTGGTTTATTTACAGGCAGATGAAGCGATCGATTATGGGCAAGTAGTGAGTGTTATTGATGTTTTGCGGGAAGTAGAGGGGGTCAAAATGGCATTGGCAACGAAGAAAAAGCAATGAAAAAGAATCCGACGGTTTATCTGAATTCATCACAATCAAACTCCCTCAAGCAGTGGTCTGCTCTATGTATTACCCTCCTATGTCTGCTAGGAGTAATTTTGTTGGGCGTAGGACTAGGCTCTGTGCCGATTTCTCTAGCAGAAGTAGTGCAGGCTTTGTTTAGGCGAGGGGAAGAGTTAAACCAAACGATCGTGTGGGATTTGCGGCTGCCCAGGGTCTTGCTGGGAGTCTTGGTAGGAGCGGCTTTGGGGGTAGCAGGGTCATTGATGCAGGGAATGCTGCGCAATGGTCTGGCGGATCCATTTCTATTGGGCATTTCGGCGGGGGCGGGCTTGGCAGCAGTTGTGCCCCTAGTGCGGGGTTTCATGTTGAGCTGGGTGCCCTTGATTGCCTGGGGAGGAGCGATCGGGACGACGGCATTAGTCTACGCTCTCTCCTGGAGTGCCAATGGTATTTCGATTCCCAGGTTAATTCTAAGTGGAGTAGCAGTTAGTGCTTTCTTTGGTTCTTTGACTTCTATGCTGTTGTTGTTTGCTGATGAACGAGTACAGGTAGCTCTCAACTGGCTAGTGGGCAGTCTGAATGGCAGAGGCTGGGATGAAGTCAATGTTGTGGCTGTATATATTGGGATTGGTATTTTGCTGAGTATATCCCTAGCTAAGTTCTTGAATCTGTTGAGTTTGGGGGATGAACTGGCAGTTAGTTTGGGTGTCTCCCTCAAGTGGATGCGCTTGGGCATTGGTCTGACCTCAGCAGGTTTGACAGCGGCAGCAGTTAGTGTCAGTGGTTTGATTGGCTTTGTCGGTTTGGTCGTTCCCCATCTAGCTAGATTGTTGGTGGGCAAAGATTACCTGTGGGTCGTTCCTATGTCAGGGTTGGTCGGTGCTCTGCTCTTGACGGGGGCTGATACCCTAGCGCGCTTGGGCAGTGTAGAGTTACCCGTAGGAACGGTTACAGCTTTGATCGGTGCCCCTTTCTTTGTCTGGTTGCTAGCAAAACGATCGAGTTAACTTTCTACCGCTCCTCCCAGGACAACAATTTGTTTACCTATGGGTGTGTCCATGCAGACAGAATCAATATTGAATACTGCCCTCAGGTTCTCTTTGGTCAAAACTGTATCCACAGAGCCGACAGCGTATAATCGTCCTTGATGCATCAAGGCTACCCGATCGCTATAGCGCATTGCTAAATTGATGTCATGTAAAACTGTGACGATCGTGAGGTGGCGTTGAGATTGTAACGATCGGAGTAAGTCCAAAATTTCTAGTTGGTAGTGAATATCTAAAAAAGTAGTGGGTTCATCTAGGAGGAGAATATCCGTATCCTGTGCCAAAGCTAGGGCTAAAAACGCCCGTTGTTTTTGTCCACCCGATAGTTGTTCTACAGGCCTGTCCTGTAACGGTAAGAGATTTGTTTGATAGAGAGCTTCCGATACTTTACTTTTACCTTCCCCATCTAATTCCCATTGCCACCAACTTTGGTAGGGATTGCGCCCTAAACTCACCATCTGCTTGACAGTCAAACCTTCAGGCATAGGCGGAGACTGGGGTAACAATGCCAATTGCTGTGCCACTACTTTGGGAGCTTGGGTGTGAATACTTTTGCCATCTAGAAGGACAACACCACCCTTTGGTGCCAATACACGGCTCAGTAACTTCAGCAAAGTCGATTTACCAGAGCCATTGGGACCCAAAATAGTTAACCACTCACCGCTATTGATTTGTAAATTTATACTCTCCAGTACTACGCTATTGCCGTAACCTCCCCGCAGACCAATCGATTGTAAAATCATCTACCTCTCCAGATTATCTTCCTAAATTTTAGGGGAACTCACAGCATTAGAACCAACAGCGTTGAACTAGAGATACTGTCCCACACAACCAACCAGCCTTATCAGCATTCGGGAGTAAGATTAAAAAAAACGATCGGATTTGCAGCAACTACTCTACTGGGAATTACAATAATACAAAATGAGAATCTGAACATGAAACTCTACTGGCAAGCCAAGATATGGGGATACTTGCACGACCCCGTCTTGAAGCCGCTGCATACCAATGCGGGGAGAGGGAAAGAAGGGTCATGGAAGCAGTTAGCCGTGATGGCAGGGTGGCAGGAACCTGGTGAGTGGCTAAAAAGTGCAGACTACATAGCTTCTGCCAGCGATCGTTCTGCCATAGGTAGTTTGAGCACATCCCTAGATTATGATCACCAAGGGCTAGAAATAGTTCACCTCCTATCAGGGGCGAAGCAGGCTTGGCAAATAGCGAATACCCAACATCAAGAATTAATAAATAAAGATTACCAAAAACGGAGCGATGACTTATTTGCTATTGAAGCAGAGTTAATACCCCAGGCTATCAAAGAAGCTCAGGACGAACGCCTGGTGCATTGGTGGTTATGGCGGTGTCTGCCGGAAAAAGCAATGCAGAAATTTGGCGAGAACACCTACCTCATGCCCGCAGAAACCAGGATTCCTGATGCATCTATCTGGAGTCACCTGAACTTAACCAGCGCCCTAGCAGGAGCATTGCAGGGTTATGACCAGAACAAAACCCGTCCTTACATCGCTGCCTTCACTTTCAGTCCTGTGCAAGAGATGATTAAAGCTAGTCGTAAAATGCGGGACTTTTGGGCAGGTTCATGGATACTGCATTATCTATCAGCGCGGGTGTGTTGGGCGATCGCTTGGAAATATGGTGCAGATGTTTTGGTTTATCCTAGCTTATATGCACAGCCGTTGATTGACTATTGGTTGTTACATGGTTTGGATGGATGGGAAGGCATGTACAATCATCCTACCCGCAAAGAGTGGGAAGTAATTCGGGAGCCTTCGCCGAGAGCCTTATTAACTGCAGGGTTCCCCAATGTCATAGTAGCCTTACTCCCCCAAGACAAAGTGACAGATGCCATGCAAATGGCAAAACAGACTATGCAGGAAACTTGGCAGGGACTGGCTGAGCAAGTCTTCCAAGCCATAAAAAAAGAACATCCCAGATGGATGGGAGAATTAGGCACTGATAGTCCGCTATGGCAACTGACCATCAAACACCATTGGCAATATTATTGGGCATCTTTGCCGCTAGGCGATCCACAACAAGAACTACGTAGTAAAGAAGATACATGGCGCATGGCACAGAATAGTTTTTACGGATTGCCAGAGCCACCAAGAAAGTCAGACGAGGATGAGGCAAAGAAGTGCATGAAACTGGACACCCAAAGTGATAACATTACCAAACCAGAACAGACAGACAAAGATAAAGCAAAGAGCTGGGGGTTATTTCTACCCGCAGAAGCAGATTTTTTGAAAGAGGCGGCAGAGCTACGAGAACAAAAGTGGGAGAAACCAGCTTACAAAGCCAATGTTGGTTCATGGTGGAGTAGTGCCTTTGACCAACTGCGATACAACCTCCAAGCGGTCAAATCAGGGCGGGCATGGCAGCTACCAACGGCCTTTGGTGTGCGGTCTACCATATCAGGTATAGGTTCTGTGTTACATCCAGAGCCAAAAAGTCAGGAGGAAAGCATCAAAACCTATTGGCAAAAGAGAGTAGGTCTATTTGATGGTAGAGAAATGCTGAATGCTACAGAAGTAACAAAGAGGGGATTACATAAAGTGCTGACAGACCTATTCGAGCATGCCCTATCCAAGGACGAGAGCAGCATAGATAGTGCTTATCCTGACCTAACAGCAGGTGTAGCAGGCTATCTCAAGCAAAACGACCAAACTGTTAGAGACCATTACGTCAGATTTTGTCAGGAAATCATAGAGAAAGTTCCATTGGTGCAACAAATGGTGCAGCGTATGCGGGGTAGGTGGGGGATACCCTACGCAGATGAACATTTGCAACTCCAGCATCCTCGCCTGTTGAATGCCGGCTGGCTACTGGAAGATATAGACGTACCAGAAGAACAGTTGCAAACGATTAAGCAGCAAATCCAAGAAGTGATTAAGAAATACTACCCAGTCAACAATCCCTCTGATTGGTATGTCATCGCTGCCGGTGACGGAGATGGCATGGGAGAGTGGTTACAGGGCAAGAAGCTAAAAAAATACCATCATTACATACCCCAGAGGTTGCAGGAAAATTATAAATAAGAAGTAGAGAGGATTACAGATGACTTGGTTGACAAAGAAAAAGCCGTGTATGAAGCCTTTGTTCAGTTTATTACACAGCCATATACCAACCTCTCTGGTACTCCCAGAGAAATTAGTCTCCCCACTCGCAGGGGAAAACGATCGAAATGTGCAATAATATAGCACTATGAACAGACTACCACTTTTCCAGCATGCTCAGCCTATTGAAGCGCATTTTACATCGGACGCTGAAATTGTTGTCTCTCATGCCGATGTGAACGACATTGTAGCCCAGCTTCCTGACAAATCAATAACATTAATTGTGACTTCACCACCATATAACTTAGGGAAAGAATATGAACGCAAGACATCGATAGAGAAATACATAGAAAATCAGTCCCAGATTATTGCCCAGCTCTACCGTGTTCTGCGAGACGATGGTAGCATTTGCTGGCAAGTTGGCAATTTTGTCGAGAATGGAGAGGTTTATCCGCTTGATATACTCTATTATTCTATATTCAAAAGACTGGGAATGAGACTGAGAAATCGAATTATATGGAAGTTTGGTCACGGATTACATGCGTCTAAGCGTTTTTCCGGTCGCTACGAAACTATCTTATGGTTTACAAAGTCTGACAATTACATCTTCAACCTCGATCCAGTTCGTATTCCAGCTAAATACCCCGGGAAGCGTCATTTCAAGGGGCCAAATAAGGGAAAGCCGTCGGGAAATCCTCTAGGGAAAAATCCATCCGATGTATGGGAAATCGTGGCTCAGGATTGGGAAGAACTTATTTGGGATATCCCAAATGTGAAGTCCAATCATCCAGAGAAGACAATTCACCCATGTCAGTTTCCAATTGAGCTCGTTGAGCGTTGTGTGCTTGCGCTCACTAATGAACACGATTGGGTATTTGACCCCTATATGGGAGTTGGTTCTACACTAATAGCAGCGTTGATGCATCACAGGAGAGCAATAGGTTGTGATAGGGAGTCATCGTATGTCGATATAGCTCGCCAGCGTATTTTGGATTACTTTAATGGAACACTCTGCTATCGCCCCCTAGGGAAGCCTGTTTATCAACCAACAGGAAAGGAAAAGGTATCTCAGATTCCCGAAGAATGGAGGGATTCAGCCCAAACAAGCTTTCTAGAGTAAAGAGGTAAGCACAAATGAGAATTGCAGGCATTTATTCTTTTAAAGAAGGTGAGCAAGTTATCACATCCGAGTATCCACGTCAACTTGAGGAAGTTTATCAAGTTATTGCTGCTGTTGACAGTACCAGATATAAAACAAAAACTAGCCGCGAAAAGACTATGTCCGGTAGAAATTTATATAACCCTCGTGATTTAAATAGAGCCTTTGCAGAAGAATTTGACAAGCGTGGATGGAGAAAGCATAAAGTCAATTGTGAATATTCGAATCAGTACTATGTAGGTGGTTTCAAGCCAAAAGATCAACCAAAAACCGCTTTTCGAGAGATAGATTTCGTTAAATGTTGTTTGGGTGTTGAAGTTCAGTTTGGTAAGTATGCTTTCATGGTTTACAACGTTTGTGCAAAGATGACGATTTTTCATAATTTTGGCATAATAAGAGCAGGCATCGAAATAGTACCTATCAAGTGCTTTGCGGAAGAGATGTCCACTGGGGTTTCATATTTCGAACAATTTGTGTGGGATTTAGAGCATCGAGGTGTAGCAGACATTGATATTCCTGTTCTTATTCTAGGTGTAGCAGAGTAAATCTAGTTCGAGAAAAACCAGTGGGTATATTTAATCTATACCGACGATATTCCTTGAGACTTCCCACTTGCAGGGGAAAACGATCGATGGGAAACACAGGGCGGCGACGTTGCGGCTGGTTTGATGCTGTGATTGGTTGCTACGCGGTGCGGATCAACGGCATGGATTGCATGGCGATTACCAAACTGGATGTACTGGACGAATTGCCGGAAATTAAAGTCTGCGTGGACTATGAACTAGACGGTCAACGCACGTGCAATTTCCCCAACAGCAGTCGGCAATTTACCCGTTGTCGGACTATCTACGCGACGCTCCCCGGTTGGCAAACCCGGACGAGTCATTGCCATTCCCTGGACGAATTAGACTACCTGCAATTTTTAGCCAGCTAGATGGAAGTCCCCATTGCCATTGTTTCCTTGGGAGCCGCCCGGGAACAGACCATCATCGTAGAAGACCCGATTCACGGTCTCAAGCGGGCCTTGTTGCCGGTGTAAAGCGAGAGACGCTGAGTATCAGTCCAGTATCGGTTGCTACAGTGATTTGCCCTGTCCTCGATTAACCTATGAACACTTATTCAACAGGAGGAACTTGCCCCATGCCGCAAACGCTCTTCAAGGTGGACTTAACCAAGCCCATGACAGAGCAGGACGTCCCTGGTCACAATCGTTGGCACCCTGACATTCCGTCAGTGGTTTCGGTCAATCCAGGTGACACCTTCCGCATTGAATGCAAAGACTGGACGGATGGGCAGATAGGCAATAACGATGATCCCAGTGATGTGCAGGATGTAGACCTGACGGTGGTACACGTGCTCAGCGGTCCTATTTGGGTGAATGGCGCCCAACCCGGCGATATTTTGGTGGTGGATCTGTTAGATATTGGGCCGTTGCCAGGCGATGAATGGGGCTTTACCGGCATTTTTGATCGCAATAACGGGGGAGGATTTTTAACCGATCATTTCCCCAACGCAGCCAAAGCCATTTGGGACATTGAAGGCATTTACACATCATCGCGGCATATTCCAGGAGTGCGGTTTGCGGGGATTCCCCATCCGGGGTTGATTGGCTGTGCGCCATCCCACGAACTGTTGGCGAAGTGGAACGCTCGGGAAAAAGCCTTGGTGGAAAAGGGGGGACCGCCGTGGAAGCCAAAAATTCCCCCTCTGGCAGCTTTACCGAATTCCCAAAACGCTATCTTGGGAACGCTGCCCAAATCCGAGTGGGAAAGGGTTGCTATGGAAGCCGCCCGCACTGTACCACCCCGCGAACATGGGGGCAACTGCGACATCAAGAATCTCTCGAAAGGGTCGCGAATTTATTTCCCCGTTTATGTAGAAGGGGCCAAGTTATCTATGGGCGATATTCATTTCTCCCAGGGTGACGGTGAAATTTCCTTCTGCGGCGCGATTGAAATGGCGGGCTACATTGACCTGCATGTGGATCTGATTAAAGGGGGTGTGGAAAAGTACGGACTCACCAATCCCATCTTCAAGCCAGGGCCAGTGGAACCCCGCTACTCGGAGTACCTGGTGTTTGAGGGAATTTCGGTGGATGAATTCACGGGGGAACAGTACTACCTCGATGCCCATGTGGCTTACCGGCGCGCTTGTTTGAATGCCATTGAATACCTCAAAAAGTTTGGCTACACAGGGGAGCAAGCCTATCTGCTGCTCAGTTGTGCGCCGATTGAAGGTCGCATTAGCGGCATCGTGGACATTCCCAATGCCTGTTGCACCTTGGCTATTCCCACTGCCATCTTTGACCGCAACATCTTGCCGGTTTAGGAGTTGGACCCATGCCAGTGTATGACTTTCGTTGCCGTCAGTGCGGCGAGTTTGAGGTCTGGCGTTCGCTGTCAGAGATGAGCCTGCCAGTGTACTGCCCGACTTGCGGCGCGTCAGCTCGGCGAATTTACACGCCACCTGCCATCGCGCTCAACGGTCCATTGCGGCTGGACCGGCAAGAACAGAAAGAACCACGACTGGTTCGGCAAGAACGAGAGCCAGAAAAACCCCGCTTTCGCTCGTCCACCTGCGGTCGTCCCTGGATGATTGGCCACTAGATTTGCTGGCCTCATCTTCCAGGGTTAACTAGGGATTTGACTGCTAGTCATAGTTGAGTCATCTATACCTGTCATCCCATAGGTCGCTCGGCTTTCTCATCTTCTCTCTAACAAGCTAGATTGATTTAGCTATACCAACGGAAAAGTTAGACAGGCGAAGTTGATGAAGGGGAGCAAGTCCTCTTCCTAGTCCCGGTTAATCCAATTACTTCCAACACCCCAGCAGCAGAAATAGCTGTCAGATGTTTAGTTGAGCGTTTCGGTCGGCGTTTGCAAAGGGTCTATCTATCGTCGCCCCGACCCCAAAATTCCAACCTCCTCTACGACCACCCTCCATGGGTCGTAAAACGTGGGATTATGTCCGTCATGGGGTGGCTCACCATGGTATGTATGCTGACTTTCTAAAAGCGATGGAGATCCGAAGTGGAGAAGATGAACTCTGCTGAGCAGTTTGCCAGGATGTGGGAGAAGGCTGAGCGATTAAGCCGTTTTGTTGCTAATACACGCTTCCCACCTTGTTCTTCATGAGGTGGTGGCGTTACATAATAGGGAAAGCTGACAGTAAGGCTGCGCCCTTCGACCCGACAGACCATAAATAACCGTAAGTGACTTAGCTACACAGAGCCAATGCAGATTGGGCGATGGTGGGGCTGGTTTCTTCGGTCTCTCCACTCCCAGGGGAAAAAGATCGATGGGAAACCATAGCGCGAGAGCAGTTGCACATCAAAGACGAAGAAGCCGCCTCAACGGACGGCTCTAACGACAATGCCTAACTAGAACAGCTAGAACTCTCCACTCGCAGGCGAAAACGATCGATTGGAAACACGGCTTCCCCGGCCAGCACGCCTACGGCAGCTAACCCTCCCCACTCGCAGGGGAAAACGATCGATATCCCCCTGGCATAGAATTCTTGTCTCCTAGCTTCTGGAGGCTGCTTGGTGATACTAGCCCAAAAGTTTGGTTCCTCCTGTTCCAGTATCTTGCCCAAGTGTTTTGGTGGAACTTGTTCTCTAAGCCCTCTATGCTAATATGTTAGGGACTCGAAGAGTTCAGCTAACTTATGCTTAGTTCTTTGGTTACGATTGTTGTATTACCTAGAGAGAGATTTAGCACCATAGAGAGGTGTATAGAAAGTATATACAGATGCACACCTCGACCTTTTACCCTTATCTGTGTAGATGGTAACTACCCCTCGCCTTTAAAGCAGAGACTACAGATATTATCTAAGGTGTGTAATTTTCAGGTGTTACACTTTAACTCATTTCTTTATTACTCACAAGGTCGTAGATTAGTTGTTCCATTCTTGACAACTCCTTACACTTGTTTTGTTGATAATGATGTGATTGTCACGCCTGGTTGGCTAGATAGAATGTTAATCTGTGCCCAAGAGAACGGTGCAGGAATCGTGCCCCCTGTGATTTTGGAAGGGGAAATTGAGCAGGGAATTATCCATTCTGCTGGAGGCATCGCAGTACTTGAAAGGAAAGAAGACGGTGTTTTTATGCATGCCCATCAATTCTATTATCATAATCGTCTAGCAGAGGTTAGGTCATCCCTCCAGAGAGGGGCGTGTACATTAGCGGAACCTCACACTTTTTTGATTCGTACAGATTTACTGAAGCAGGTTATTGATGAGCAGATCCTCTGCTGCACCGATTATGTTAGTATCTCATTAGACACAACTATGGCAGGCTACTCAATTTACTTGGAGCCAGAGTCAATTGTGTCGTATTTAGCACCTCCCCCCTTTGAATACTGTGACCTTCCCTTCTTTCGGTACATTTGGAGTAGGGAAGCTGTAGAGAAAACGCTCGAAAGGTTGAGGGAGAAATATGACTTGAATCCAAATGATCCTTGGTTAGATTGCAAACGACAGTGGATGATCAATCATCTTAATCACAGTTTTCGGAGTGAGAACATTCTACCATCACCTGCTTTAATCTAGTACTTTGATCCCGTCTACGTAAGTGTTTTTGTTGTGTTCTCCCCACTCGCAGGGGAAAACGATCGATGGGAAACGAGGGTCAATAGTTTATACGCCTATTCCTGAGAAACAGCAGGAGAACAGTTTTGCATTTGATGTGTCCGAATAAAGTTTTTTGTGTGACTTTGTGACGTTAGTCTTTTTGATGACAATCATACACCTTTATTGATGGGGGTCACTGTCACAAATGGAACATCTTGAATAAAGTGAAATTAACCTGTTTGTCTATCCAAGAAAGCTCAGACGGTGCTCTCTACTGCTGTGCTAGCTGGGTTTTTAGTGATTTACAAACAGCTACTATTCACCAACAACTATATGGGAGAAACACTATGAGACAGAATCCAGTCAATCTTAGAAAACGCTTGACGCATCTCACTTTAGTTACAGCAACAACCACTCTAACATCAAGTCTAGTGTTTGCGCCATCTGCGTACGCTAGTCGTGATTACTGTTCTCTGTTAAATGGTCAATGGCATTTTGAGGGTCAGCCAGGACCAATTATCACTGAGTACGGTAGGGAATTTAAGGTGGATATGTCTGTCTATGGTCGACCTACGGCTACAGGGAAGTTTGTCAGCCCCAATCAAATTCAGGTGACTTTTCCTGATGATAAGACCTTTATCGGCACGTTGGACGGCATGGGTAATATCCGCTGGAATAACGGTACAGTATGGCAATCTCTCAACTTCGCTGGCAAGTGGAGGTATGAGTTAGTACCTGGGCCCATCGTGATGCAGGAGGGACGCAATTTAACTGTCGATATGTCAGCCTATCGGCGTCCGACCGCAAGGGGTACGCTGATTACCTCTAGCCAGGCTAGAGTGACTTTTCCCGATGACGCTACTTTTGTCGGCACACTAGTTAGTCCCAGTTGTATCCGCTGGTCGAACGGCACGGTGTGGACGAAGAAGTAGAGCCAGAACTTGCGATGCGCTAAATGACCAATAGGGGCGGGTTGTGGGCAGCCTGCCCTTTTCTCATCACAAATAGTGACTGGCGGTAAGAGATGTAAGCAGCATTGTCAGGTTTGGGATTCGATCGCAACTCCAACTCCTGTTGAACCGCTTGTTGCAGAGCGTAAAACCATAAAGGCTTGTGGGGTTAATCATCGCTAAGCGAGCACAGTCAGCAAAATTTCTCTCGTTTGAACCACAGTAATCGTATGAGTTAGAAAGAGCTTTGCCGCGCTCTACACTCGCTGGAAAAAAAGAATTGCTTGGAGAGCTGTCACAACTCAGAGGTCTAGTTCATCGGCTAGCACTCTTTGATGTGTTGTGAATTCAGTCGTTGTAATCTCTCTTCATTGGTAAGATTACCCAATCCTATTCCGATTAATTAGGGCAAGTGCTGAGTAGGAGAAAGTTAGTGTTACGGGGAGTAAGATACTCTCCTGACTCCCCAATTAAGCTCTACTTGCCGTACTTAACACTGCAACCATAGGGTTGGGTTGTAGCCACAGCAACAGGTCTGCCTGCCTTAATTGCTTCCAGGGCTTCACTGATATAGTTTCTTGCCCCTGCTACGTCATTTTTGTTGGCCGAGGGTTTGTCATCGATCGCGCCCATGTAAGCTAATTTGCCATCGGGAGCAATAATGAACATGTGAGGTGTGGTGCGAGCGCCGTAGAGTCTACCGAAAGTACCATCGGGATCAAGGATGACCGCTGTGGGACTGGCGTTGCGAGATTTGGTCAATTCATTGGCTTTAGCAGCATCCACAAATCCCTGTTGCCCAGGGGCAGAAGAAATTACTGAAAGCCAGACCACTCCTTGGGCGGTTGCTGCTCGCTGTAACTTTTGCATGTTATCCGTTTCGTAGTGCTTCTTGACAAAGGGACATTCGTGGTTAGTCCATTCCAGAACAACTGTTTTGCCTTTGAAGTCACTCAGGCTGTGCTTTTTACCATTGCTGTCTGTCACAGTAAAAGCGGGGGCAGGCGCACCTACTTTAACATCTGTTGCAGCTACAACATTGTCGGTCTTAAAAAACAGACTAAAACCAGCTATAGCCGCTAAGGAAGCAGGCACTACTGCTAGCGAGATCAAACTATTCTTGACATTTGTATGCATAATTTACTCCTTAAGATAGAGGTACAGCTTGTTCTAACGCTCCCTGCACTATCTCTGGTGTCAGGTTTTTGGGTAGGATTAATGGTTCTCCCCTATCCATATTAGCCCCATAGAGCAAGTACAGGGGGACACCACTGCTGCCATATTCTTGCAATGCTCTAGTGATCTCTGCATTCCGCTTCGTCCAGTCTGCCTTGAGGAGGATGACATTGCGTCGTTGAAATTCCTTAAGCACAGCAGGTTGAGAGAGGGTAGTCCTTTCATTGACCAGACAACTGACGCACCAGGCGGCACTAAAGTTGACAAATACCGGTCTGCCCTGCTCCCGCAAAGTGACTAGTTTTTCCCGTGAATATGCCTCCCACTCGATCGTTTTACTACCAGGGCTACTGCTAAAGGGCAGGAGAGATACACAGGCAGTCAGAGCGATGAGAGCACCGATCGTAGCGACCTTGCGCCCTAGAGAACGAGCTAGTTGGGCTTTACCGTAGAGCCAAGCGGCGAAAGCTAGCAGAATTAAACCCACCAGGGCACTCGCCAGTCCCTCTGTCCCCACCTGCACCGTAAACACCCATAACAGCCACGCTGCTGTCCCGTAGATGGGGAATGCCAAGATTTGGGGTAGTACCTCCAGCCATGCCCCTGGTTTTGGTAAGAATTTGTGCAAGAAAGGAGCAAAACAAAGGAGCAAATAGGGGAAAGCAAAGCCTAGTCCCAAGGTCAGTAAGATTGCCATAGATTGCCAGCCTGGCAACACCAAAGCGGCACTCACCGCCGTTGCCATAAAGGGAGCGCTACAGGGCGTAGACATCAACACTGCCAATACCCCCGTGAAAAATTCGCCTACTAACCCTGCTTTGCTTGCCAGACTTTGCCCCACGCCCATCCAACCACCGCCGATTACAAAAACCCCTGAGAGATTTAACCCTACCCCAAACAGTAGATAGGCTAAACACAAAACCACCAGAGGGGATTGTAACTGAAAACCCCAGCCCACCGATTGTCCCAACGATCGTAACAAAACCAAGGCAAACCCGATCATGCCAAAACAGGTCAACACTCCCCCAGTGAACGCTAATCCTTGCAGCCGGGCAGTGACAGGATGCTGTTGCGCAAGGGAAACGATCGATAACGCTCGCAAAGACAACACTGGCAATACACAGGGCATCAAGTTAAGAATAATTCCTCCCAAAAATGCTAGTCCGATCGCTTGCCCAAGGTTAGTAGTTTGAAGCTGAGAAGCAGGGGAACGATCGGCAATTACCGCCGTTGATAAGTCGGCTTTGATATGCCAGCCCTGCTTTTTGTCTAATGCGATTACTCCCTCTATGGTTGGTAGATCAGTTTGATAACCCCGTTCAAGGCGCAGAATCGGTCGGTTCTGACTAAAATCCAATTTTTGGGCAGCAGCATTGACAATTACCCCGTCCTGTAGGGGAAAGAAAGTAACTTCACTCTCAGGTTTTAAGGAAAGTTCTGGTATGCTGCTTAAATCAAGGAAGATTTCCCGATCGGTTGCGGTAAATTTTGCCGTCTTGTTTGTCTTTCGCGGTAAAGATTGACGAATCTGGTTAAACAGAGCCTGCTTTTCTGGATCAATCTTGGCATCTGCCACAGGTAAAGTAAGGGACAATACACCTGATTCCGGTATACATTCCTGTTCACAAATCAACCACTCTGCCTGCACTTGCAAAGTCACTGTATTACTCTCTATCGCAACGGGTGCTTCCAACTGTACAGGTAAGTAGACATCCCTTTCATAGCCAAAGTTCGCTAGGGGTAGGGGCGGAATGACAAACCTTTGAGGTGTGGGAAAGATAATATCACTAGCAGTAAAACCAGAGGGTAATTGCCAAGTTAGATTCGGTCTCATACCGGAATCCCCTGGATTTTGCCAGTATATATGCCACCCAGGACGCATTTGCCAACGCAAAGCTACCCAGAAGTTTTCCCCTCCCTTGATTGCATCTACTTCACTAACAAGGGAAACTTTGGATAGTTCCGTCTCGATCGGGTTAGCATGCACGGGTGCGCCAAACAAAGATAGTAATAGCAGGCATATACAGAATAACCTGACCATAATCTTTACTGTAGTCCTTTTACTATACTAACAGTTAGACGTTCTACCCTTGGTTATATTCCCTGTCATCCACAGTTCTTTCTATAACACTTGCCAGAAAGTTTAGGAGCTTGTCCCGATCGGCAGTAGTCCTAAAATATAGCTCATACTCTAATATCTCGTCACCATCTGCGAACTCAATAACAACCCCGATCGGTTTCTCAATTAGTACTAGGTTGTTAATTCGTCGTAAATCAAATTCCAGGCTAAGTGTATAGAAAATTTCCTTTGATTGCAATGAAGCTGTATATGACAGACGGTTGAAGATAATCTTAGTCTCTCGTGTGTCATTAGCAAAAATGAATAGGATAGAGTAAAAGACAACCGCAAACCAGATAGCAAATAATGAAGCAACAAGATAATCTGATATGGACTGTCTGACTGAAGAGCTATTCAAGTACAAGTACTGGAAAGTAAAAAATAGACTGGTTACTGCGATCATAAACAACGAATCTGGAAATATTCGCCAAGCTATCAGGACTAATAGGCTAGGAGTAGATAGTAAAAGGTCATTCTCCCCTTCTAGCAGCTCAACTTTAGTAATCTTGACTTTTTCAGGGAGTAACATGCCCCCATTCCTATAGCATTATTCAGCAGTTATAGTAATTTTATATAAAACGCTCTAATTACCCAAGATAGCCTGAAGTAGAGTTACAGTAGCAGTTGTGTGGAATATTCAAAATGTCTTACAGCGGCTCAGCAGAGCTGACCAACTTCTGGACTTAAGGGAAAAATAATCCCTTTTATTAAGAATGGCAATATGTTCAATTAGTCAGCCTCGAAAACTTTCACTTCAGCAATCAACTCAGTACTGTTCTCTAAGAACTTTAGAACTTGATCCCGATCGGTTTGTTTCTCAAAGACAATTCTGTACCATTTCTCAGTCTCTCTACCCTTGTTAGCTTTTTGAGCATCTGCAGCTCTGTAGTTTATTTCTATTTTGATGGGATTGGAGAATATGATCTGGGTTCGGTTATTTATATCAGTTATTGCTAGCTAACGGTTGACAAGGTCTGGTTTAAGCCTTTGACATACAAGCTCCTCGTAGTAGCCCCGATAGGCAAATATGGCTACTGGTACGACTGGCAGCGAAACAAGACCAAGAGTGAGTAACAAACCAACCACACTACGTTTAATAATAGTAGATAGAGATCGGGAAGAGGAGCTAATCAGATGGGAGTTGATTAACTCGACTTTGCCTATCTCCATCTGTGTTGCCACTTTCCCACTCCTAACCCCCAAATTACCTTTTTACGCTAGCTAGTGGCAGTAAACACAACTAAACCAAGAACTCCAATAAAAACAACCAAAGCATAGAACTGAGCACGACCACTCTCGAAATATTTGAGACCTTCACCCGTCAATAGCGTAACTAGACCCGTCAAGTTAACCACCCCATCTACAATACGGGCATCTACTTCTAATACCTGACGAGACAACCGCCGTGACCCCTGGACAAACAGAAATTCATAAATCTCATCAAAATACCACTTGTTCTTGGATAGTTTATATAAAGGCTCGATCGCTTTTGCCACCTTGTCGGAGTCAATTTTCTTCCAGGCAAACGTCAGGACAGCGATCGCAATCCCCACCACGGCAATCCCTACGGAACTGCCCGCCATTACCAAAAACTCCCTTAGCTCCTCCTGGGGTAGCATCTTAATTCCTTCCACCGCTTCTACTACTTCCCCTGGGGCATGGATGAACGACTCAAAGTAATTGCCAAAGGGCGTGCCAACCAAACCAATCCCGATCGAGGGGATAGCCAAACTCACCAAAGGCAAAGTCATTGTCCAGGGAGACTCGTGGGGCTTATCACTGTGATGCCCGTGTTCTTCCTTACTTTCATGGAGCTGTCCTTCATTGCTTTCGTGTGGCGAGCTTGTCGAGCCACCATTTTCCTGCTTAACAATTGCCACCAGGTGTTGGTCATTGCCCTTGAACTCACCCTCAAAAGTCATGAAATACATGCGGAACATGTAGAAGGCAGTGATACCCGCCGTGAGCCAGCCTACCAACCATAGAGCAGGGTTAGCATGGAAAGCCGCATCTAAAATTTCATCCTTCGACCAGAAGCCTGCAAAAGGTGGAATTCCACAAATTGCTAGAGTGCCAATCAGAAAAGTAATAGCAGTGACAGGCATGTATTTACGCAAGCCCCCCATTAGGCGCATGTCTTGGGCAGCAGCGGGATCGTGCCCCACCACCTCTTCCATACCGTGAATTACAGAACCCGAATCCAAGAAGAGCATGGCTTTGAAGTAAGCGTGGGTCATCAGGTGGAATAGCCCTGCACCATAAGCACCGACCCCCATGCCCATCATCATGTAGCCCAGTTGAGAGACCGTTGAGTAAGCTAGACCCTTTTTGATGTCATTTTGGGTAATAGCAATACTTGCCCCTAGAAAGGCAGTAAAGGCACCCGTCCAAGCGATCGTGTTCATTGCCCCAGGCAGATGCTCAAACACAGGGAACATCCGCGCTACTAGGAAAACACCTGCTGCCACCATCGTTGCGGCATGGATTAGCGCCGAAATCGGGGTAGGGCCTTCCATAGCATCGGGCAGCCACACATGGAGAGGAAATTGAGCAGACTTTGCTGCCGGTCCCATAAAGACCAGGATGCCAAACAGGGTAGCCAATCCCGCACTGATAGTACCGTTCTCCAGAGCTTGCTTAAGACCCGCCCCGATCGCTTCAAACTCAAAACTACCTGTGAGCCAGTAGAGTCCCAGCATCCCTAGGAGTAAGCCAAAGTCCCCCACCCGGTTAGTGACAAAGGCTTTTTGACAGGCATGGGCAGCAGCGGGTCGATCGTACCAGAAGCCTATCAATAGGTAGGAGCACATCCCCACCAACTCCCAGAAGATGTAAATCTGGACAATATTGGGACTGATTACCAACCCCAGCATAGAAGAGCTAAACAGACTGAGGTAGGCAAAAAAGCGGACATAGCCAGGGTCGTGGGCCATGTAGCCGTCACTGTAAATCTGGACGAGGAAGGCAACAGTAGTCACTACCACCAGCATCATGGCAGTCAAATGGTCAATCACAATGCCCATGCTGAGGTGAAAATCCCCTGCCCGCGCCCACTCAAACGTCCAGAGGTAGGGTTCATGCCCTTGGAGTTGACTTACCAAAAGTGCCACTGATAGAACAATCCCTGCACCCGTAGCAGTCAAAGTCAAGAGGGCAGCAAATTTTCTGAGTTTGCTAGTAAACTCACTGAAGGTAATCAGCCCCAATCCCAGAATCAGAGCTGCTGCCAGAGGTAATACAGGGATAAGCCAGGCGTAGGTGTAAGCCAATTCCATATCAGTTATTTAACCCACCGCTCTCCAGTGTACATCACCAGGTAGGTATGGTTACTTTTTTTCACGTTTCCCTTAGGAACTCAACAATTGTTGAAATTTTGCTTGGAGAGTGCCGGTCGCTAAACTGGCACAGGGGTTAACCCACTCCCCCTTGGTACTGCCTAGAGTAGGGATGTCAACTTAATTGACTACCACTATGAAACCTATTGTTTACCAAAAAGACACCAATGCTTGGATTCTGCAAGTTTGGGTTGCCTTTTTCGCAGCTACTAGTGCCACCGCGATCGGGATGGTTCATCTGCCTGTGGAACCTTGGGTAAAGAGCTACATAGGTATCGGGTATCTGTTTTCCCTGAGTGCAGCTTTCAATTTGTCCAAAACCGTCCGCGACAACCAAGAAGCTAGCCGTCTCACTGCCCGTGTCGATGAGGCAATGGTAGAAAAAATCCTCAGGGAAAATCATATGCTCCGCTAGGGACGGCTGCCAAACTGTCACATTGCCAAATGGCTATTGCCGATCGGTTACCTAAAATCAAGAATGTAAGTGTTGGATTGGAGGCGAACAACTATGATGAAACCTATTATCTACCAAAAGGATACAGCTGCTTGGATCTTCCAAGTCTGGGTTTCTTTCCTTATCTCTGTGGGCGCTACTACTTTCACAGTCATTGCTATTCCCGCAGAGAACAATTGGATGAAGGGATGTTTTGCCATCGGCTACCTCTACTCCCTCAGCTCTGCCTTTACTCTGGCAAAAACTATCCGCGATAATCTGGAAGCTAGCCGTCTCACTGCCCGTATTGATGAAGCGATGGTGGAAAAAATCCTGGCAGAAAATCACCCCCTACGGAACTAGTAAAACCCTAACCGATCGGGGGTCACTACTTATTGGGCTTTGGCTTTCTCGATCGCGTTAGCAATCAAACTATTGACGGCATCAAGCCCTTCCCAGCCGTGGATTTCAGTTACCTTCTTTTCTAGATTCTTGTAGGTGCGGAAAAACTCGGCAATTTCTTCCAGGCGGTGGGGAGCAACGTCATTGAGGCTCTTGTAGTGGTTATAGCGGGGGTCTTTTACTGGCACACACAGGAGCTTCTCATCCCGATCGCCGCTGTCTATCATAATCAGCATGCCCAGGGGACGCGCTGGGACAATGCAACCGGGGAAAGTGGGTTGGTCCATCATCACCAATCCATCGATGGGATCGCCGTCATCGCCCAGGGTATTGGGAATAAAACCATAGTCGTAGGGATAGCTAACGGAGGAGTACAAAACCCGATCGAGGGTGAAGGCATTTAGTTCCTTGTCGAATTCGTATTTATTTTTACTGCCAGCGGGAATTTCAATCACCAGATTGACCACCCCAGGCTTAGGTTGGGGCGGAATTAGCTTTAAGTCCATAACCACTCCATGCTAGACAATCTCAAGTATAGTGCCATAGCCCTCTTTGTGAAACCGAACTGGCGATTTCTTTGCTATTTTGTAGAGATGAATGGGGTATTATTGCTGAAGTTACCAGGTGGTCATAATGGACGCACAGGGCAGACCCAAGATTTTGGTAGTTGACGATGAGGCTCTCAACCTCCAGCTCATCGAGCGTATTCTTTACCCTCGCTACCAAGTTTTTACCGCTACCGATGCTGTCAGCGCCTCGTCAATTCTAGACCAAGAGCAGGAAATTGCAGTCATTATTTCCGACCAAAATATGCCCCAGGTGACAGGGACAGTGTTTTTGTCGCAGGTGGCTGAGTCCATGCCTGACACAATCAGGATTTTAATGACGGCACGCACGGATACCAAAGACCTAATTGAAGCCATTAACACCAGTAAAATCTTCAAATTTATTCCCAAGCCTTTCAAGCGAGAACATCTCCTCAGCATTGTGGAACAGGCAGTGGAAACCTACCAGCTCCTGCGCTCCCGCACTCTCAGTCTACGAAATACCCTGGATCAAGTGGAGGCTCGTTATCAAAGTTTGTTTGAGAATGCCCTAGAGGGTATTTTCTTTGCTGACCAAGATGGGGTGTTCCAGTTAGTCAATCCTGTCATGGCCCAGATACTAGGCTATCCTAACCCTACTGCTCTAGTAGAAAACAGGACTAGTTTGTCTCAGTTTTTTCTCTTGCCAGAGACATACAGTGAATTCCTGACCTACCTGAAGCAGAAGCAAGGGGTATCCGACTTTGAAACTCAGTTCCGTCGTGGTGATGGACAAAAATTTTGGGTATCCCTCACAGCGCGATCGGTTTTAAACGACCAAGGGCAAATCGAGCGGATTGAAGGTTTTGTGCAGGATATTACTCAGCGCAAGCGGGCGGAAGCGGGCATTCAGATGTTACAAACAGTGGTGATAGAAGCAGGCAGTGCCCCCGACCTCCATACTGCTCTCCATCTAGTGCTGCAGCATATCTGTGAATACACAGGCTGGTGGATTGGCGAAGCCTGGTTACCCAGTCTCGATCGGCAAACCTTACAATTTTCCACCGCTTGGTACACCCCCCACCAAAACCTAGAGGAATTTCGCCAACTCAGTTATGACCTGATTTTTGCGGGGAGCGACAATCTCATTGCCCAGGTGTGGCGGAAAAGTGCCCCCCAGTGGATTTGGCGACTCGACCAAGTGTCCCCCCAAGTTATCCCCCGCCGTGATGCTGCCCTCCAACACGGTATTAGTGGCTGTCTAGCCCTGCCTATCCGATCGAAACAAAATGTCGTGGCTGTCCTAGTCTTCTTTATGCCCCAAACAATTGAGCAGGACAGTTGCCTAGTGGGTTTGATTAACACGATTGCTACCCAATTGGGGACAATTTTCCAACGCAAGCGGGATGAAGCGGAGATTTTACGCATGAACCAGGAACTTGCCCTTGCCCGTGACCAAGCCCTAGAAGCCAGCCGTGCCAAGAGTGCCTTTATGGCAACGATGAGCCATGAACTGCGCACCCCCCTCAATGCCATCATTGGCTACAGTGAAATGTTGCAGGAAGATGCCCGCGATGACGGCAGGGAAGACATGGTGGCGGACTTACAGAAAATTCATAGCGCTGGCAAACAACTCCTGGAGTTGATCAATGACATTTTGGACATTTCCAAGATCGAAGCGGGCAAAATGGAAGTTTTTGCAGAAGAATTTTCTATCCCTGATTTGCTCAGGGAGATAGTGGATGTGGTGCTCCCATTGGTGGAGAAGAACAACAACGAGTTGCGGGTTGCCTGCGACGAAAATATTGGCACCATGTACTCAGATATGGCGAAGGTGCGTCAGTGCCTGGTTAACCTCCTGAGTAATGCTGCTAAGTTCACCCAAAATGGCATCATTTCCCTAGCGGTCGATCGCCGCGAAGCCACTAATGGGTCTTGGGTTAGCTTCATTGTCCAGGATACGGGGATTGGCATGTCCCAGGAGACGATGAGTAAACTATTTCGTCCCTTTAGCCAGGCGGACAACTCTACAACCCGCAAGTACGGTGGGACAGGGCTAGGACTAGCCATTACCAAGCGCTTTGCCCAGATGATGGGAGGGGACATTACAGTAGAAAGTGAACTCAACGTCGGCTCTACCTTTCGTCTCTACTTGCCCGCTGCCCTAGAGAAAAAGGAGAAACAGACAGAACCCCCCCCGCCTGTAAAATTAGAGGATGACCAGCCCCAGCCCCAACAACCAGTAGTGCTCGTGATTGACGATGACCCCTATGTCCACGACCTGCTAAAGCGTTTTCTCAACAAGCATGGCTTTGCCATAAAAATGGCATTCAATGGGCTGGATGGCATTCGCTTAGCACGGGAAATAGTGCCCTCTGCTATTACCCTCGATGTCGTCATGCCGGGAATGGACGGCTGGAGTGTGTTAGGTATTCTTAAGGCAGACCCCAAAACCTGTCACATTCCTGTGATTATGCTGACGATCGATGGTGCCAAGGAGAAGGGCTATGCCCTAGGGGTAAGTGACTTTCTCACCAAACCTATCAACCGCAATCGCCTACTGGCTGCCCTGCAGAAGAGCTGCCGACGTGATACTTTGGTTAATCAGCGAATTTTAGTAGTCGAAGACGAAGTCAACGCCCGTCAAGTCCTGCGCTGGATGTTGGAAAAGGAAAAATGTGTGGTATGGGAAGCGAACAACGGCAGAGATGCCCTGCAGAGAATAGCCCAATCCACTCCCGATTTAATTTTGCTCGATCTAATGATGCCAGAGATGGACGGATTTGAGTTTGTGGAAACCCTCCGGCAGCAGTATCCCGACTGGCAGGTACCAATTCTCGCCATTACAGCGATGACACTATCCCCCAGCGATCGGCAACGCCTAAATGGCTCTGTGGAGAAAATTTTGCAAAAGGGGGCGTGCAGTGTGGCAGAACTCCTAGCAGAAATTCACAACCTTTTGCCCCAGCAAACTTAAAAAACCTGTTCTACCTCCCCAATGTCAGGGATTTCCTCCCGTAATTTCCGTTCAATACCCATGCGCAGAGTCATCGTAGAACTAGGGCAAGCACCACAGGCACCCTGCAACCGCAACCGTACAACTGGTCCATCAATTTCTACCAATTCCACATTCCCACCATCTGCTAGCAGGTAGGGGCGCATTGTATCAAGAACTTGTTCAACGTTCTCCCGAGTTAATGCTAGAGCCATAAATCAACACTCACAACTACTGTAGGTATTCTAGCTCACACACCAAAGGACTGTAATACTACCCGTCCTAGCTCCTCCGCCGCTTTAGCGGAAGCGGGGTCACCAGCCTGCCCCTGTCCATAGAGGGAGGCTATGATACTAGCAAAGATCAGGGCCTGGTCATGCAAAGTAGTGACTTCGGCAGGGGAAAGTCTCTTCAACATCTGGCTATCCAAAATAAACCTGTGCACATCACCGAGAAGCTGGTTACTTTGTGCTTCTGATAACTCCGTTCCGCTGACGCTGGTCACTGCTGCTGCAATCAGGAGGGACAGAGCATAGGTGAGATTGTTCGATCGGAAGTTTTTGTCCTTGTAGATTTCTTGGAGTACCTCTTGTCCATATCTTTGCAGAGCAGTTCGCTCAGCAGGGGTTTGACCTAGTTGGGCAAATTGTTGAGGCAAAGGAGTGCTGCGTACAGGGCGAAAATCAGTCTGGGAGAAGGGAGCAACGGTAGCCTTACTAGTTCTAGCAGCCTGGCGAGGGGAACCCGATCGGTTTTTAGTCTGCCGGCCCTCCAGGGGCACATTCATACTCAAGAAGTAGTTTTGTTGCGCCTGGGAGAGAATAAAACTGGCATTTGCCAGCCACATGGTGCTGTATTCCATACTGGGGGAGAGGTAGTTGCTGTATTGGGCAAGCATAGAAGCAAAATTACTCAGCCAGCCTGCCCCCGCTAGGGCAACACTAAGCAATAGGTTACGCCATCTGAGCAACATACCAACTCCCTCCTAGATTAGGCTGCTTCCCACTTAGCTGCTACCACTTCCGCTAGGTCAACTACCCGCTGACTGTAGCCCCACTCATTATCGTACCAGGCTACTACCTTCACCATATTATCTCCCAACACCATTGTGAGAGAAGCATCCACAATGGAAGAGGCATCCGTCCCGCGATAGTCAATGGAGACTAGGGGCAACTCACTGTACTCTAAAATGCCCTTGAGGGGACCGGCTGCCGCCTCCTTCAAAGCAGCATTTACCTCCTCAGGAATTGTGGGCTTTTCTACCTCTGCCACGAAATCTACTACCGAGACGTTGGGGGTGGGTACGCGAAAAGCATTACCGTTTAACTTACCCTTTAATTCTGGTAATACCAAAGCTACAGCCTTGGCTGCCCCAGTAGTGGTAGGCACAATGCTCAATGCCGCTGCCCGTGCTCGGCGTAAATCCCTGTGACTAGCATCCAGGAGACGCTGATCCCCTGTGTAGCTGTGGATAGTGCTCATAAAGCCCTTGATAATGCCAAACTGTTCGTGTAAAACCTTAGCAACTGGGGCAAGACAGTTCGTGGTACAGCTGGCATTGCTGATAATGTGATGCTCTCTATGGTTGTAGGTCTCATGGTTTACCCCTACAACAAAGGTGCCATCCTCATTTTTCGCCGGTGCAGTAATTAAAACTTTCTTTGCTCCCGCTTTCAGGTGCTTTTCTGCCCCTGCCCGATCGGTAAATACCCCTGTTGCTTCGATAATCAAATCCACGCCCAGTAAGCCCCAGGGGAGGTTTTCCGGGTTGCGGTCAGAGAAAGTCTTGATGCGGTGACCATTAACAGTAATCGACTCGTCATCGGCGCTGACTTCACCAGTGAATTTACCGAGCATCGAATCATAAACCAGTAGGTGAGCGTTGGTACGGGCATCTGAGGTGTCGTTAATTGCCACAATCTCTAACCCTGTTTCCTTACGCCCTGCCCAGCATCTGAGGAAGTTACGCCCGATGCGTCCAAAGCCATTAATTGCTACTTTAATCACTGCTTATTGCCCTATCTAAAATTGTTAAATTGATCTTAAGCTTATGATACAGAAAAAAGGTACTAATACGGCATCACTTTTCCCTGGTGGCAAGGGGATACTGGGAGTCAGGGATGGCTGAACCAGTGGGGTCAATTTTCTTCGCTAGTTCGGGATACTTGATCCTGCCGTGGTTGCGCTGTTGCCAAACCGTGATAAACACAGGGGCAAGGGTTTCTAAGTCCTGCCAAGTCAAGCCAGATTGCCTTAACTGTCCATCGTCCCAACGGGCTTGAAATATGCGCATCACCATCTCCTGGGCTTTTTCTAGGGTTGTGTCTGTTCCCAGGGAGCGTAAAGCTGCTTCACAAGCATCAGCTAACATGACTATCCCCGTTTCCCGACTCTGGGGCGTGGGTCCATCGTAGCGAAAATCTGCTTCCCTAGCCTGGGGGTCGATCGCCTTCGCCCTGTGGTAAAAGTAAGAAATGACAATTGTGCCCTGGTGTTCAGGAATAAATGCCTGGAGAATTTCTGGCAGGCGATACCGCTGCGCTAGCTTTAATCCACCTGTGACGTGTTCCTTGATGATGGCAGCACTGCGCCAGGGGTCATCGAGCCGATCGTGGGGGTTTGTTCCCCCCATCTGGTTCTCAATAAAGAATTCGGGATGGAGGGTCTTGCCAATGTCGTGGTAGAGGGTACCCGTCCGCACTAAGTTGGTATCTGCCCCCAGTGCCCTTGCCCCCGCCTCTGCCAGGTTTGCCACAAATAAAGTATGTTGAAATGTCCCTGGGGCTTCGTTGACTAGGCGGCGTAATAGAGGACGATCGAGGTTAGCCAGTTCTGCCAAGCGAATAGGAGTGAGGGTATAGGCAATCTGCTCCAGATAAGGAATTGCCCCCAGGGCAATAATGGAACTCACTACTCCCCCTGCGGCAAACTGTAGCGCCGTGACCACCAAACCAATGGGTGCCCCTCCCGCCATTGTCAACAGCAGGTAAACTCCCCCCTGCACTGCCCCCACCACCAAACCCATCAACGCCAAGTGGGAACGAGTTTGGGGACGATCGGTGATCATGCCAGCTACTACTGCCCCTACCACCAAGGGTATATAACTGAGCCAGTTACCCGCCAAGCTAGCTAGTACTGGTAAACACACTAGCAGGGTTGTACTGGTTGCCAAGCGTGCTCCGTAGAAGCTGCCCAAAATAAAGCCCAGCCCTGCCAAGGGCACAAACATCAAGTAGGTATTGGGGATTAACACCGTTGTGACTGTAATACCCAGAGTAGTCAGGGCAATTACTGCTAAATCCCGATTTTTGGTACTGCGGGGCTTATAAAACAAAGAACTGAACACCAACAAACCTAGCCCGACCAAACCAGCCACGGTTATAATTCGTACCCAGTTAGGACGGCGACGAGTTAACCCCAATTGATCCAGAAAAATGAAATCCCGATTAGTGATCGTCTGTCCCGCCAGGATTAAAATCTGTCCTTGTTTGAGCGTAATTAACTGGGGTGGCACAGCTTCTGCTGCTTTAGCGGCTTCCCTTGCCATTGCTCCATAATCAGGCACCAGGTTTGGTTTACTCACCTCCTGCAACAATGCCAGCACCACCCCGCGGCGCTCCTCTTCCTTGGGTAGGAGACGGAGGGACTGCAACCGCCGCTGCATCAGCTCCAGTGGAATACCGGGTACAATCCCTTCACTAAGTAACTGTTCCAGGGATTCCCGCAGAATGTATTTGTCCAGTTCCCATTCCATGTCAGACAACTGCAACCACTGGCGGGTGTAAAATTTGCCCCCTAGCTGCATCAGTACCTGCCGATAGGACTGCCTAGCTTGTAGAATCATGCGCCATTTTTGGGGGGAGTGCTGTTGTATTTCCTGCAGCTTACGGCTAAGGGCAGGCTGGGAACTAGCCCCAGACAGCAAGGCTTGCCAGGTTTGGTCACTCATCTGCCGTAGCAGCCTTTGTTGTTCCAAAGATAAGTCTTCCAGAGGTAAGTAGGGTAACCTGCCCGCCTTGTCCCGCAGTAAGTCTCCCTGTAGGATTAACTGTTCTAGCCTTTGCCGTGCCTGCACATTGGCATCTTCATCGATTTTGTAGATCGGTAAGACTTCCTGTTGGGCTTTCTGACGAGCAGTATAAGTTGCTTCGGGGTCTTCAATTGTTATGTCCCTGGGTACGCGGATATCTTCCTGCACCACCATCCCCACTTTTAACGTCGGCTCCCAAAAGAAGCGGGAACTCAGCGTCAAACTCAGCCCCAAAAAGGTGACACCCACTAAGCCTTGGCGGAACCACACACAGGAATTAGCACAGAACCAACTTTGCAGGTGTTGATAGAATTTGCCCATAAAGATTAGGAGTGGGTCGTAAGCCGGGTTCTGTTACATCATAACTGGTATGATGCGGCGATTATCTATCTGGGAGGGCTGTTACCAACCCCCTCGTGCGGCACACACCACTATTTTAGTGGTAACGGCAATTGACCCGCAGCAGACCACAGTCAATCACCTCTCGCCTTGCTTCCGTCTGGGGTTTACCGAGCCAGTACCTCACGATACTGCTGGTGCGCTCTTACCGCACCTTTGCACCCTTACCCTTCCTCAGGGCGGTATGTTTCTGTGGCACTATCCTCACGCTCACGCGCACTGGGTGTTACCCAGCAGACTGGTCTGGTGGAAGCCCGGACTTTCCTCAGAAGTTACCTTCCGCAATCGCCTCCCCCACTCCTAATCGCTCTATATTCTATATGGTAGGAACGCTAAAATAAACAAGTTTGCCGCTCCCTTTCGGCTGCACAACTGGGTTTATCCATGCCAATTAGTTTTGCTGTAACTGCTACCTGTGGCACCGCTAGGGCAGGTGTTCTCCAAACTCCCCACGGAGTAGTACAAACCCCCCGCTTTATGCCTGTGGGTACCCTGGCAAATGTCAAAACCCTGACACCGCAACAACTGCAAGCCTGTGGTGCCCAGATGATCCTCGCCAATACTTATCACCTCCACCTGCAGCCCGGGGAAAAGATTGTTGCCTTGGCAGGCGGTCTGCACCAGTTCATGGCGTGGCAGCAGCCTATCTTGACGGATTCGGGGGGCTTTCAAGTGTTTAGTTTGAGTGAGATTCGCTCGATTAGTGATGCAGGGGTAGAATTTCGCTCCCCCAAGGATGGACAGATAATTACTCTGTCACCCGAAAAGGCGATCGAGATTCAAAATACCCTGGGGGCGGATGTAATTATGGCTTTCGATGAATGTGCTCCCTATCCTGCTACCAAGGAAGAAATTATTGCTGCCAGTGATAGAACTACAAAATGGCTCGATCGTTGCCTGCGTGCCCACCAGAGACCCCAAGACCAGGCATTGTTCGGTATTGTCCAGGGAGGCGTATTTTTAGATATAAGAAAACGATCGGTGCAAGAAATTACGCAATTTGATTTACCAGGGTATGCGATCGGGGGAGTAAGTGTGGGAGAACCGCCCGCATTGATCAACAAAATTGTGCAAGCTACTGCTCCCCTCCTACCTGTCCATAAGCCTCGTTACTTGATGGGTGTGGGTACTCACCGTGAGATGGTACAGGCAGTAGCAGCAGGGATTGATTTATTTGACTGTGTCATGCCCACGCGGTTAGCTCGCCATGGTGCCGCTTTGGTGCGGGGAGAAAGACTAAATCTCAAAAATCAACAATTCAAAACAGATTTGCAGCCCCTTGACCCCACTTGTCAGTGTTATACCTGTAGAAATTTTAGCCGTGCTTACCTCAGTCATCTGATACGTGCCCAGGAAATTCTCGGCTACACTTTGCTATCTATACATAACATCCATGAATTGATCAATTTCACTGTGAAAATGCGAGAATCAATTATGAAACAGACATTCTATGAAGAATTTGCCCCCTACTTATGTTCCGCGTCCTAACATATACTTTGCTGTGGATTTTGTTAATGGGTGTAGCCATTTTTGCTAGCCAAAATCTCAGTCCCGTTAGTATCAGTTTCCTCTGGTTCCAGTCAATTCCCCTACCCCTGGGCTTAGTGTTAATTAGCTGTGGGGGGCTGGGGGGAGTCTGCCTGACAGTCCTGCAGGAAATGGACTGGTCATTGCCCCAGCTTGACTTCTCTCCCCAGAGAGATACCACCTACCGTTATGTGCCACCCCGTGCCCAACCCCCGCAAGATGACTGGCAGGAACCTTGGGATGACGATTGGGAATAGTCTATAGTGGAAAGTGTTAAATTATTCTAAAATTAACCTAGCCTACGTCCATTTTCAGTTAGGAGAAACTTTATGGCTCTCGTCCCTTTACGTCTCCTGTTAGACCACGCGGCGGAGAACAACTACGGTCTTCCTGCCTTTAATGTCAACAACATGGAGCAGATTCAGTCCATTATGCAGGCAGCCCACGAGACCGACAGCCCTGTGATTTTGCAAGCTTCCCGTGGTGCCCGTAAGTACGCAGGGGAAAACTTCCTCAGACATTTGATCTTGGCAGCGGTGGAAACCTACCCCCACATTCCTATTGCTATGCACCAGGACCATGGTAATGAGCCTGCTACTTGCTATTCTGCCATTAGACATGGTTTTACCAGTGTGATGATGGATGGCTCCCTAGAAGCCGACGCTAAGACTCCCGCTAGTTATGAATACAATGTCAACGTTACCCGCACTGTAGTGGAAGTTGCCCATGCTGTGGGTGTAAGTGTAGAAGGGGAGCTGGGTTGCTTAGGTTCTCTGGAAACCGGTATGGGGGACAAAGAAGATGGTCACGGTGCCGAAGGTAAGCTCTCCCACGATCAGCTCTTAACTGACCCCGACCAAGCGGTGGACTTCGTGGAACAAACGGGGGTAGATGCTCTGGCAGTAGCAATTGGCACTAGTCACGGTGCCTACAAGTTCTCCCGCAAGCCCACAGGGGAAATTCTAGCGATGGATCGAATTGCGGAAATTCACCGCCGTCTGCCCAACACTCACTTGGTGATGCATGGTTCTTCCTCGGTGCCGGAAGATTTGATTGCTCTAATTAATCAGTACGGTGGTAAGATTCCTGAAACCTATGGTGTGCCGATTGAGGAAATTCAGCGCGGTATTCAACACGGTGTACGCAAGGTCAACATCGATACTGACAACCGTTTAGCTATCACTGCTGCTGTCCGTGAAGCTCTGGCCAAAGCCCCAGAAGAATTTGACCCCCGCCACTTCCTCAAGCCTTCTATCAAGTATATGCAGAAGGTCTGTGCCGATCGCTATGTTGCCTTCGGGGCTGCCGGCAATGCCAGCAAGATTAAGCAAATTGGTTTGGATGAGTTTGCTACTCGTTACGCTAAGGGTGTCTATCCTGCTCCCAAGCCTAAGGTAGTAGTTATGGCATAAATTTTCCCAAGTAGGGGGAGGGGACCCGATCGGGTCCTTTTTCGGGTTTACAGCATTGCCTGGATAACGTAATCGAAGTAGGGTTCTGCTACCATAGCATCCTCAGCCGGTAAGAGCACGAGGGCAGCGGCTTTTAGACAGCGTATAGCATCTGCCATACCCACCAAGGGCACATTGAGGTTGTTATACATTTCTCGCACACCGATGATCCCAATGTCCTCGATCGGTTTTTTATCCCCTGCCAGGATACCGTAGGTGATTAACCGGAGATACCAGCCAAAATCGCGGATACACTGGGCGCGCTGCCTAGCACCGGCGGCATTTCCCCCTGGGGCAATGTATTCGGGATGAATTTTCCACAGTTCTTCCGTGGCTTTCTTGACAATTTTCTCTTCGTTTTCTGTTAACACACTGACAATCCGCACCCGTTGTGCACCCGTTTGTAGGTAGTCCTTGATCGTTTGTAGTTCGTCCAAGGTGGGGTAACGCAGTTCATCATCCGCCTGCAGTATAACTTGAGTAATAACGCTCATATAATATAACGATTAAAAACACTACCCCTCCTAGTTTACTCCCCTCCCCTCCATTTGCCAAATAATACGCTAGACTGAAGCCAAGGGGGAATGGCTGTGGCACAATACAGCAGAATATTAATTATAGCCCAATGGAACGCCCCGATCGCTTACTGGTAGTTGATGATGTCAGTGACAACATTCACCTTGTCCGTGCCATTTTAGCGGAGGAGAATTACCTGATCCTTGAGGCCCGCAATGGGCAGCAGGCGCTGGAAATTATCCCCAGGGAATTACCTGACTTGATTTTATTGGATGTCATGATGCCGGGTATGGACGGCTATGAGGTAACGCGGCGGGTGCGGGCGATGGAAAACATCCCCTTTATTCCCATTTTGCTGATTACTGCCTATGACCAACCCAGTGCCGTGCGGGGGTTAGATTTGGGGGCAGATGAGTTTATCCGTAAACCAGTGGAGGCAGATGAGTTGGTGGCACGGGTACGCTCTCTGTTGCGCCTTAAACACAGTATTGCTGAGCGGGATCGGATTGAGAAACAACGGCAGGATTTTGTCTATCGCTTGACCCATGACCTGCGTACTCCTTTGGTGGCGGCAGACAAGATGTTAGAACTACTGCAAGAGGGAGTATTAGGGGAAATTCCCCCGGAAGCGAAGGAAGCGCTGGCGGTGATGTCCCGCAGTAACCGCGATTTGTTGGAAATGGTCAATAAGCTCCTAGACATCTATCGCTACGAGTCGGGCAGTAAAACCCTCAATATGCAACCTATTGACCTACGGGAACTCCTAGAACAGGTGGTCAGCTCCCTTCATCCCATCGCTTTTTCTAAACACATTGATCTGTCTATGCACTTGCCCGATCGGTTACCCATGCTGCAGGGGGATCGGTTAGAGTTAATGCGGGTCTTCAACAATATTATTGGCAATGCTCTCAAATTTACAGATAGGGGCAGTGTGCAGGTGACTGTAGCGGCAACAGAGCGGGAAACCGTGGTGTCCGTCATTGATACTGGTCCTGGCATTCCCCTGGCGGAGCAGAAATCATTGTTCCAGCGCTTCCAGCAGGGCAAGCACCACAAACAGGGCAGTGGGTTAGGTCTATATCTTTCCCATTACATTGTCACTGCCCACGGTGGTAGAATCACAGTGCAGTCTACGCCCGGCAGCGGTTCCTGTTTCTCTATTCATTTGCCCCATGCTTGCACCCCAAGTCTTGTACGAAACTCTGCTGGCTGATTACTCCAATCACCAGGATGCCATCGATCTGTTGCGCCGTTACCGCCCCTATTTTGAACTCATACCTAGCCTGCGCCGTCCAGCGGAGAGTGTAATCAGTCTGCCCTTGCCAGTTGTGCGGGTGGTGCAGGTCAGCGATCGATCGAGTGTGCATCAACAATTAAGTTGTGACATTGCTCTGTTGCTCTGTGACCCAGAATGGAAGGTCAAAACTGACCATGAAATTTTTATCTTTATTCATCGCCCCGAAGAGGATTTTTCGGGTTTGTTGACCAGGTGGCGGCAGATTGAAATTTTAGTGGGGCAAGAATATTCCTGGGTAATGCCTTGGAAACATCGCCATATTATCAGCGAGAAGGGCAGGTTACATTTTCCCTTGTTTGTGACTATGACCTACACCCCTGAACGGATCAGGCGGGGTCTTGTAGGAGCGGGTTTACCCTTTGTCGATGTAAAAATGCCGGAGTTTCCTATCGCTACTCCCCCTGAGGACATCCCAGCAGAAACCTCTACGGAAGAACAAACTTAGGTGTGAGGATAAAATGACGGTCTTTATCGATGATGAGGCTGCCTTCCCTCTGCAGTTGTCCCAATAGACGGGTAACGGTCACCCTAGTGCTGCTGATGGCATTGGCAATAGTTTGATGGGTCAGACGGCAGGGCAGACGAACACCCCGTTCTACTTTTTGCCCTAGTTCCCTGTGCAACAACCATAGAAAATGGCGTAGGCGTTCCTCCACCCGCTGGCAGTTGGCAATGGCGAGAAAAGCTTCTGTCTGGCGCTGGCGATGGAGGAGATACCAAAATAAGCTCTGACTGAGTTTAGGGGAGTGGGCAATCTCTGTCACCGTCAGACTCATTAAGTTTACTTCCGTAATTGCCAAAGCGCGATAGGGAGACAGCGTAGTCAGGGGTAAGCCAAAGGGCATGGCAGGTACAGCAAAGCCCACAATTACCTCCTCTCCCTGCCAGTGGAGTGTACTCAACTGCACGATACCCCGATAGACTACCCAAACCTGACCCGGTAACAACTCAATCCCCGCCCCCGCGGCAAAGGGTTGTAAGCTCCGCCCTTGATAGACTTCCTCTAGGGACCAGCGCTCTGGCTCCGCCTGGCTTGCCCAGCTCTCCCGCAATACAGTATAGTAGTCCATAGGCGTAAAAATAATCCTAGTGTCATCTTATCGGGGTTAGATTAAGGTGAGGTTAAGGGTAGAGGTCAGCCTCTGTAAACAGCTTGCCTGCCTGGTCTTTGGCCGAGAGAATGGGATCGCTACAGCCCCAGTTAATGTTTAGGGTAGGGTCGGACCACAGAATACACCGATCGTATTGGGGGGCGTAGTAATCGGTAGTTTTGTAGAGAAAGTCGGCAAATGGTGAGAGGACTAGAAAGCCATGGCCAAAGCCAGGGGGAATCCATAGCATGCGTTTATTTTCCGCCGAGAGGATGACGCTTACCCATTGCCCACAGGTAGGGGAAGACCGCCGTAAATCAACTGCTACATCTAAAACTTCTCCTGTCACCACTCGCACTAGTTTCCCCTGGGGCTGCTGAATTTGATAGTGAATCCCTCGCAATACTTTGTAGACCGATCGGGAGTGATTGTCCTGCACAAAGCTGCAATTGAGTCCTGTCAGGGCGGCAAATTTCTGTTGATTAAAACTTTCTAAAAAGAAGCCCCGCAGGTCGCTAAAAACGATCGGTTGGAACAGGAGCACATCAGGGAGTGAGGTCGGGATTACTTCCATAGAATACAGAAGACATAAGTATGGGACAATGCCAGGATAGCCGATAATTATGCCCCTCTATCATGGCTGTGACTGTGCAGATTGTAGAAAGTAATCTTAATTTAGGCTCTCTCCTGCGCTGGCATCTGCAAGAGGCAAATTATAGGGTCTATCTTACCAGTAATATACAGCAGGCAAAGGAAGTATTTAGCAGCAAATTTCCTGCCGTAATTGTCATTGATACAGATTTAGCAGACGGCAGTGGTATTGATTTGTGTAAGTGGATATTTCCCCAAAATCGTGCTGTAGTCATGCTCATTTCTAATCAAACTAAAGAAAGTGACATTATCAAAGGCTTAGAGGCAGGAGCAGATGACTACCTAAAAAAACCCTTCGGTCTAGGAGAATTTCTCGCCCGGGTTGCTGTTTTAGCCCGCCGTGCCCGCCGCCTTGCTCCCCCTGCTATTTTAGAATTACCTAATCTCAGAATTGACCTCATCCAAAGGGTGGTGAAGTTCCGCGGCAAAACGATCGAGCTGACCCCCCAAGAATTCAGCTTATTATATGTTTTAGCCCAAGGGGGCGGTACACCCTTATCCCGCCAAGAATTATTGCAGCGAGCTTGGGATGGGACTGTGAAAAATCACCGCACCGTTGATAGCCATATCCAATCCCTACGCAAGAAACTAGACCCTAGCTTAATTCTGACAGTGCGCAATGTTGGTTATGCTTTCAACCATCAATCTAAGTAGCTGAGTATTTCTGCTATGTTAAGTAACATTTCTAAGTCACAAGTGGGGCATTCAGGTTATCCTATAATTTCCTAAAAATTTTGGCATTTTGGCAAAGGATATGACGGACACGGTAAGACGCTCACGGGAAGAAGGGATCAAAGAACGGAGTCAGTTCCTCAGGGGAACGCTGCCGACGGAGCTAAACGAGCCTACGCCTGCCTTTAGCCGCGATGCCATGCAGATTCTCAAATTCCACGGCACTTATCAACAACGGGACAGGGACCACAAGGGAGATGCGCCCTACATGATGATGCTGCGCACACGTACCCCTGCGGGTGTGGTTGCCCCGGAGTTGTATCTTACCCTGGATACCCTTGCCGATCGGTTTGCCAATGGTACTATCCGAGTTACGGACAGACAGGGCTTCCAGTTACATGGGGTGTTGAAAGCAGACCTCAAAACTGTGATTCAGGAAATCGTTCATCATATGGGGTCAACTTTAGGTGCCTGTGGCGATGTCAACCGCAATGTCATGTGCCCGCCGCCACCATTCAAAAATGCCCCTGCCTACAACTACGCCCGTACCTATGCCCGCAATATTGCTGACCTGCTCCGCCCCCAGACCTCTAGCTATTACGAAATCTGGCTGGATGGGGAAAAGTTTGCCACAGCGGAAGCCCCAGAGGTTACTGCTGCGCGTCAACAGATGGGGAGGGGGAGGGTCAATACTAACATCCCTGACTGCCCAGAGCCAATCTATGGTGTCCACTACATGCCCCGTAAATTCAAAACTGCCCTCACGGTGCCAGGGGATAATTCTGTGGATTTATTTACCAATGACCTGGGTTTGGTGGTGATTGTGGATGAACAGGAACAACTCAGGGGCTTCAATGTGTATGTGGGGGGAGGATTGGGACGGACGCACCGCGACGAACAAACGATCGTGCGCTTAGCGGATGGGATTGGCTTTGTCCCCGCTGATCGGATTTATGAAGTAGTCAAGGCAGTAGTGGCGTTGCAGCGAGACCATGGCGATCGTCTCAATCGCAAACATGCCCGCCTGAAGTACCTGTTACACGACTGGGGGGTGGAGAAATTCAAGCAGGTACTCAAGGACTACTATCCCGATGACCTAGAACCCTTGGTGGAGTTGCCCCCCTTTACCTATCAGGATTACTTGGGCTGGCATGAGCAGGGGGATGGCAACAAGTTTCTGGGTATTTCTATCGAAAATGGCAGAATTGCCGATCGGAACGGCTGGCAACTGAAAACAGCCCTGCGGGAGATTACGGAGCGCTTCCACTTGCCTATGCACTTGACTCCCCAACAAAATGTGCTGTTGTGTGATATTAGCCCTGAGATTGAAAAGGAAGTGCAGCGTATTTTGACCGATCGGGGGGTGTTGATGGCGGAGGCAGTTGATCCCATTGTGCGCCAGAGCATGGCTTGTCCCGCCCTCCCGACCTGTGGGTTAGCGGTGACAGAATCAGAGCGGGTGTTACCAAGTGTGCTGAGGCGGATTCGCGCTCTGCTGGAGAAGCTCAACTTGGGCAAGGAAAGCTTTGTGGTGCGGATGACAGGGTGTCCCAATGGCTGTGCCCGCCCCTATATGGCGGAGTTGGGTTTTGTCGGCAGTGGGATTGGTGAATACCAAGTGTGGTTGGGAGGTACACTCAATAGCACAAGACTGGCAGAGCCGTTTATCGATCGGATGCCCCTGGACAAGCTAGAAGCGACTTTAGAGCCCTTATTTGTCTGTTTCCGCGAAGAACGGCAACCAGGGGAGCTATTTGGCGATTTCTGCGCCCGCAAGGGCATTGCCTACCTGCAGGAGTTTGCCCAAAACTACGTTCCCCCCAAACCAAAGGATATGCGCCACCGCGTCACCCTGTCTCCCCCTGTGTATGAACGTCTTAAGGAGGCAGCTCGCACTACTAACCGATCGATGAAGGAATTAGTAGAAGCTGCTCTCAAGGAGTATCTAGGCAAATTGACCGACTAGACAACAACTCCCGCAGAGTTTCGCCAATTAGGGGAGCAATGGCTTCAGGGGTATACTGTCTAATAAAGTCATAGCCAGCCCTGGAAAGAGAACGCCAACGATCGGGGTCATCATACAAATCTAAGACAGTAGCGGCAAATTCTGGAGGAGTATCGGCAATCAAAACGTTCTTCCCCGCCTCTAAGCCCATGCCTTCCGCCCCGATTGTAGTTGTCACCACAGGCAACCCAAAGGACAGGCTATGACCAATTTTCCCCTTCATGCCCGCACCGTAGCGCAGAGGAGCGACAAACAGACGATGACTAAGGAAATAACTGGACACATCAGGCACATAGCCGGGCACAGTAAGGCGGGGGTCTTGGGCTAGGGCTTGCACAGAGGCAGGGGGATTACTACCCAGCAAAGTGACAGTGATGTCAGGGCGTTTTGCCCAAATGATGGGCATGATCTCGGTTGCCAACCAGATTACCCCATCAACATTAGGAGCATGGTAATAGCCACCGATAAATAATAAGCCCTTGCGCTGGACAATATCGGGAATTTCCCCGCTGTAAATCGGATGGATATTGGGAATGACCTTAATGTTTATTGCTCCATCTGATACTAATTGCTGCAGAATCTGTCGTTCCTTGGCAGTGACCACGATCGTTACATCTGCTTGCTGGGCACATTTGACTTCTAGCTGTTGCATCTGCTGCCATTCCCTGTCGTCTTTGCCCTGTAATTCTGCTTCCCGTTGGAGGCGGAGAAAATGTAAATCGATCGTGTCATAAATTAATTTAATATGACGATTTTGTTGCAGGAGGGGAAAATATTTAGCTGCCAATTCAGGGCGACAGACCCAAGCAACATCAATATAGTTAAGGCGCTGTTGTAATCGTTTTGCCCAGTCATATTGCTGATAGGTAAAATAAAGCACTTCGATACCCAAACTTTCCAATTCCGAGGTGTAGGGTTCTTGTTCATGCCCATAGTCAGGCAGAAAAATGACACTGTAACCCTGTTGGAGGAGAAGCAGTAAAATTTGATGCAGGCGAAAGGCCCCTGATTCCTTGTCGTAGGGGGGAACTAACGTATCAATCACCAAAATTGTTGGTTGCTTAATTGCTTTACGGGAATGGAAAGGTGGGCTAGGTGTACCCCAAAGGGACTGCCACAGCAAACGATCGGCGTTGTCAACCCCTGGCAGTTGGGCAGAGCGATAGACAAGCTGACTCTTGGGTTGATAGATGGCGGGGATATTGGCAGCTGCCAAGCGATAACACAAATCGGCAAAAGCATAGACAGGGCAGCAGAACTTCTCCCCCAGTCCCCCCACCTGCCAAAATAGACTAGCACGAATGGCAAACCCCCACGGGACAAGGGCTTCTGCAGGGCGGACATAGTTGTAGCAGGGTTCCCCTGGATAGTCCCGATCGCCAAAATACACAGGCGTTTCAGCCATGATCACCCCCGCACTAAGAAGATGGGTATGCTCCGAGATGACTTTTGCCCCCACACCGTAACCCCGCTCCAGGAAGGGGAGCAAACGATCGAGATAATTGGGTGTGACTTGACAGCGGTCATCTAAGAAGAGCAGGTATTGCCCCCTTGCCTTCTTTGCCAAATAATTCCATGCCTGCACTGCCCCCAGGGGGTAGGGAGAATAGAGCCACTGCACACCGCCAACAGTCAAAAGCTCAGAGGGGGGTGGAGTACCATCTAGCAAAACCATGACCTCTATACTGTGGTGGGCTGCCAAACACGCCTGCACATAGTAGAGACAGTTAAACAGTTTGTCCGCCCTGCTGTAAATGAGGACAGAAACAGTAGCATCCCAGGTAATTTGCAGTTGGAGGGGCTGAGGCGTAGCTAGAGGAGAGACAAAAGTAGCAACTGGCGCTGGGCGTTGGGCAGAGTGAGTAAGGGATAAAAACTTGCGCCAAGCGCGGGAAATCACACCCTTGACACCCTCTGTTTGCCAGACTGTCTGGAGTTTGTACCAGTAATTAGTCATCCAAACTAGTAACGGGTTCCTAGGGGTGTGTCAGCGAACAAAAGGGGAGCAAGAGCAGCTGCTGTAGCCAGAGTAGTATCGCGGTTTTCCTCTAGGCTATAGAACTGGTCAAGACGGTCACAAAGTCCTGCGGGGGTAAGAGTCTGGACACCATGACTGATAATGTAGCTCTGGGCAGGCGATCCCCGAAAGGCAGCAAAAGCTTGTCGACAATAGCGGAGTTGAGTGTCCCCACTCAGTTTTTGCCACTCCCAGCCTGTAATTTGCCCACTGGGTATAACAGGTTTAGCTGCCGCCACATTGCCCCCTACTAGACAGAGCAACAGAATTGTAAGGACTTGACAAATCCAGCGTCCCATTGTTGTAAAATGCAATACTAATTACCTCATATACTACTGCGAATAGAGTTTAGTTTAACCCGTGACGGAAACCTATCTCAATCATCCTACCTTTGGTCTGCTGTCGCGCATCTGCGTTTTGGATGAGCAGCGCAGTTTATTTACCACTTTATATGCCCACCGCCTCTTTTTCATTATCACCACTGCCAATGGTACTACCCAGTTTGAACCCTTGACACGGGGGGATGCTAAGATGCTGGTGGAAACAAAGCTGCGCAATTTACGTCGAGAGGGTAATCACACTGACTTGGAAGAACTCCAACATATTTTTAAGCGCACTTTTGCCTAGGAGGAAGTAGGGGAATGATCAAACGATGGATAGGATTGTTGCTCTGGAGTATAGGGGGACTAGCCTGGGCACAGAGCGTCACGATTCAGGACACAAAAACGGAAGCACAAAAAGCCCTACAGGAACAGGTGATTGACTTGTCAGGGAGCAGAAGCCTCAATGAGTTAATTCACCGCGCTAACCTTGCCAATCGCCGATCGTTACAGCAGTTTCAGGCTGACCAGGAGGAGTCCTTTCAGGAAGCAGTGAAAGCTTTCCGCCAACAACAAAGGGAGAGATTACAAAAGCAGCCCTAGTCGACTGTTTGTACTTCTACATCGATCGTGCCAGGAGGAGCAATTCTGGTAAATTTCCCCTGGCGGACTTCTAGGGGTTCACCGCAGGCGGGACAGATAAAGGAGTGGTCTTTCATAGCCGTGGAGATATGACCGCACACAGGGCAGCTAGCGGTGACAACTCGTGTGCGCAACCAGATTTGTAGCCCCAGGAGCAGCAGGATTGGTGCCAGGACTAACAGCAGGAAAATAAATAGCAATGATTGCACCAGCCAACCTAGCCCCAGGGTACCCATGAGGGTTACAAAGAGGAGCAATCCGAGCCAGAAACGGATGCCATCAAGTTGATAGTAGGACATAGCTGTTTTCCCGCAATTTCATCTATCATAGCCCCTGGAGAATTAGGCTGACCAAATTAAGAAATTATGAAGCTTTTACCCCTCGATCGGGCAGTGCTGCTGGTGAGTTTACTACTAACAATAGCGATCGGGGTATTGGGGTGGCAGGGAGATCAAACTGTACCCCAGGTGCGGGAATTTACGTGGCACAATCGCCAAGTTACGGGGCAGGCGGAAATGTTTGTGATTACTTTCAGTCGCCCCATGGACACTAAAAGTGTGGAAACAAACCTGCAAATTACACCACCATTACCAGGGAAATTTAGTTGGGCAGGGCGGCGCATGGCTTATACCCTTACTAGACCAATTCCCTATGGACAAAAATTTGAATTAAGCATAACAAATGCCACCGATCGCTATGGCTCAACTAGGTTGACAAATCGTCGTCAATTAAATTTTAGCAGCAGTTTTACCTCTCCCGATCGGGCTTTTGCCTATATTGGCACCCAGGGGGAAGAAGCGGGTAGACTTGTGCTCCACAATTTGACACAAAATAAACACACAATTCTAACGCCAGCGGCACAGGTAGTCACTGATTTTAGAATTTATCCCGATCGTGCTCACATTTTATATACAGCGATACCTAGGGGGGAAACATACAATCTACTCGACCAGGAATTGTTTACAGTTACTACAGGCATCGGCAATGTTCCAGGGCAGGTAGATAAGATTTTAGACAACAGGGAATACCAAATTTTTCGCTTTGACTTAGCAGGGGATGGGAGCAAAATTGTGCTGCAGAGATTAAATCGATCGGTGCCTGGCAGTTATGGTCTTTGGCAGATTGCTGAGCAAAAATTAACACCCCTACGCCAACCACCAGGGGGAGAATTTATCATTGCCCCTGACCACAATTCCCTTGCCATTACCCAAGGGGAAGGAGTTGCCATTTTAGCATTGACAGAGGGAGCAGAACCCCTAGATTTCCTCCCCAAATTTGGCAATATTTTGTGTTTTAATCGCAATGGTTCCCAAGCAGCTATGGTTAAATTTAATAAGGACTATACCCGATCGTTATTTCTCGTCACCAATCAGGGACAAGAGCAGGAACTAATGCGCATTCACGGCTCATTCCTAGGCGGACAATTTGATTTCACAGGTAACCTGCTCTATCTATTACTGACAAATGTGGCACAAACCCAGCCTATTTATCAAGAACACCCCTACCTGGCAGTGATGGACTTGAGCAAGCAAAGAGTAACACAGATTCTCGATCTCAAGGGGCATAAAAACGTCAGATTTCACCTTGCCCCCGATAACCAGGCCCTTTTAGTGGCCACCGATACCTCTCCCCTTCAGATGGTGCAGGCAGATGCCCCCTATACCATCACCCAGCTGGACTGGTGGGGAAAACAACCCCAATGGTTACCCTAGGGCTGGGGTCTAATACCCTTGCGATCGAAGACAACTTCGACCACTTCCCCTTCCGCACCCAGTACCTGGGGAGGAGCCTGATTGAACTGCAACCGGACTGCTGCGGCATTGCCCACCCTTAAATTCAACTGTTGTGCTGCTGTCCAGGTCTGGCTAGTTCCCTCTGTTAAAATGCCTTCAAACAAAACATTGCCATCGGCGGTCACTCGCAGCCAGGATTCCCCTTGCATTTCCACCTTGACATTTACAGGAGCTAGGGCATTCGCAGGGGAAACAGGGGGTGACAGAGTCTGGGGTTGGGATTTCGTTTCGGTGACGGGGGGGCTAGTCCTAGCACGGCGGGGAAGGGGTTCCTGAAAAAACACAGCCAGCAGGCTGATCGAAGTAACCACGAGGGCTACATAGAGGGCGTAGAGATGCCAGGGGCGCAGTTCAGGTCTGCCCTGGGGCAAATCTTCTACAGGGGTTACAGCAGGCGGAAACTCATCGGCAATATCGACTATGCCTACAGCCTGACCGTACTTGCGGATAAACCCCTGGACATACACCAGTTCGGGTAGGTGGTCGAGGTTGCCCTCCTCGATCGCCTGCAAATGGCGTTTAGAGATCAGGGTTTCCGCTTGGAGTTGCTCCAGGGTGAGGTCTTTGGCTTCCCGCACCTGCCTTAGTTGTGCGCCGATCTCCGCTAATTTTGCCGCTAGTTCCACTTGGTTTGTCACTGCCCATTCCACGATCGCGCCTATTTCTAGCTTAGGAGATAGCGGTTAAATTGCCAAGATTTGACTAGGGGAGAGCACCCTATAGTGCCCACTAGGTATACCCGCGATGGAGAGATGTCCGATTTGGGTACGGTGTAACCTGACCACAGGATGCTGTAGTAGTGCTGCTACACGGCGGATTTGCCGATTGCGCCCTTCCCGTAATACTATGTATAGAAGGGTTTGCCCCCCCTGGTAATCCAGAATTTCTACGTCAGCGGGTAGGGTTAAACGATCGTCTAACATCACTCCTGCCCGCCATTGTGCCACTGTAGCAGTAGATACCTTGCCTCTCACCCAGACTTGGTAATGCTTGGGGATGTGGTGGCGGGGGTGAGTCCAGCGGTAGGTGAGGTCGCCGTCGTTGGTCAGTAACACAGCCCCACTACTGTCCCTGTCTAGCCTGCCCACGTAAAACAAATGGTGCAACCTAGTAGGGAGGAGGTCATAGATAGTTTTGCGCCTCTGGGGGTCATGGCGGCTACAGATTACGCCCACAGGTTTGTGGAGCAGGACGTAGCAGAGTTGGGGTAGCGGTTGTAGAGGTGCGCCATCAATTTCGATCGAATCCCGATCGGGGTCAGCGGTTGTCCCTAACTTGGTTACGATTTCCCCATTGACCCGCACTCTTCCTGCCAGAATCATTTGTTCAGCGCGGCGGCGGGAATTTACCCCATAGCGGGCTAAAATTTTCTGTAACCGCTCGGGCATACTATGTCTAACCTCACTCTCTACTTTTTACGGCACGGCGAAACCACCTACTCCCAGGTGGGGGGCTACTGCGGCAATCTCGATCCCCATCTTACTGAGGCAGGCACCGAGATGGCACAGGCATTTGCTGACTTCTATGCTGATTTCCCTTGGACAGCTATCTATGTCAGTCCTATGACCCGCACGATCGAGACTGCCCAACCCCTCTGTGACAGGATCGGCAAGGAGATGATTTTACGGCAGGGACTAAAAGAGATTGCCTACGGGGAGTGGGAGGGGATGATGCCAGAGGAAGTGAAAGAAAAGTACCACGATGCCTATTTGCTCTGGTTAGCTGACCCTGGCTGGAATGCTCCTGTGGGGGGAGAACGGGCGGTGGATATTGCGCGGCGGAGTGGAGCAGTGATCGCGGAAATTCAAGAGACATTTACTAGCGGCAATGTGTTAATTGTTTCCCATAAAGCCACAATTCGCATTATGCTGTGCAGTTTGCTGGGAATTGATGTGGGACGCTTTCGCGACCGCATTGCTATTCCCGTTGCTTCCGTCAGTATTGTGGAGATGGCAAAGCGTGGACCTCTAGTGCAGGTGATGGGCGATCGTTCCCATCTACCCCCCCATTTACGCCAAAGGGAAGGACACTAATGCTCATCGTCATTGACAATTACGACAGCTTCACCTACAACCTGGTGCAATATTTGGGGGAATTGCTGCCTGAATTTCCCCACCTCCAAAACATTCTGGTCTATCGCAACGATGCTGTCACGATCGAGCAGATAAAAGAGCTACAACCCCTGGGCATCATCATTTCCCCTGGTCCCGGACATCCCACCGAGTCGGGTATTTCTCTCGATGTGATTCAGCAATTGCGGGGACAAGTACCAATCCTGGGAGTATGTTTGGGTCATCAAGCCATTGGTCTTATGCACGGTGGACAAATTACCTCTGCCCCCACCCTCATGCACGGGAAGACTTCCCAGATTTTCCACAACGATCGGGGTGTATTGCAGGGGTTACCCAATCCCTTTATTGCCACCAGGTATCACAGTTTAGTGATTGACCGTAGCACCTTACCCGTCGAGTTAGAACTCACTGCCTGGACGGAAGATGGGACAATTATGGCAGTCCGTCATCGCTACTACCGCCATTTGGAAGGAGTACAATTCCACCCAGAAAGTATTTTAACGACGGCGGGCAAACAAATTTTACGCAACTTCCTACGAGCCACCAAGCCAGAGGGATAACCTATATCGAAAGGTAGTACAGGCGGGAAGTGCTCAGGTGCATGACCAGTTGTTAACTTGCCAGACTGCTTTATTGTCTTCTGCCACAGGACTTTGCTAATGCAGACACTTTTAAGTGTTACCAAGTAGCTTTAGCAGGACTTCTGTTCAATTTCTCTCTGCTTGTGTATTTCCGCTAACCACACTCACTTGGGCAAGTACACATGAGTTTTGCTATCTTTCCACTGTCCATAGAGATATATCTCAGTAACCATGCCCACCTAATCTTTCGGATATGATTCAATCATGAGAGATTACCAAGTTCTAATGTTAACAACCGATCGGCGTAAATTGTGGCAAGCAGCAATCAAGCTCCCCATGTACAGTGTGGCAGTGATGCCTATTGGTTTGGGTAGTGCACTGGCTTGGTATGATAAAGGGGTTTTCCATTGGCAGAGGCTAGTTTTGTTTTTGCTAGCAGCTGTTTTTCTGTTAGCCTGGGAGAATCTCTGTAATGATGTCTTTGATGCTGAGACAGGGGTAGATGAACATAAATTCCATTCCGTGGTGAAGTTGACAAATAACAAAACAATCGTTTTTACTATCGCCAATCTGTTTTTAGTCTTGGGTCTTTTATGTTTAGGTGGGTTGGTCTGGCAACAAGGGGATATAACTGTCCTGACCTTGGGTTTGCTCTGTTGTTTGTTGGGGTATGTGTATCAGGGACCGCCCTTTCGTCTGGGTTATCAGGGAGTAGGGGAAATCCTGTGTTTTTTGGCCTTTGCCATTGCTGTAGGCGCGGCTTATTACAGTCAGGGGCAGTCTTTTAGCCCATCTTTGTTTCTCCCCTCTGTTATCAATGGTTTGACTACTAGTTTGATTCTCTTTTGTTCCCACTTTCATCAGGTGGAAGACGATCGCAAAGCTGGCAAACTCTCCCCCATTGTGCGTTTGGGCACAAAACGATCGGCGCAGTTAATCCCCTGGTTCTGTGGGCTTATCTACGGCTTGGCACTAGTAGGTATTGGCGGAAAGATGTTGCCCTGGACAACGATCGGGATGTTGCTGAGCCTGCCCTTTGCCTGGCGACTAATTCAGGTGACTGCTAAGTACCATGATTGTCCGCCCCAGATTCAGGGCTGTAAGTTTATCGCCGTTGCGTTACACTTCTGGAGTAATTTAGGTCTAATTTTGGGTTTACTTTTCCATGCTCTATAAAGCCCGTATCTACGTCACTCTCCAAGAAGCTGTCCTCGATCCCGCTGGTACTGCTGTGCAAAAAGCTCTGCAAGAACAGATGGGTATCAAAGTCCCTGTAGTGCGCATTGGCAAATTCATTGTGGTTACTCTGGAAAGTGACGATCGTCCTACTGCCGAACAGACTGTCCACAAGATGTGTCAAGAATTTCTCGCTAACCCCGTGATTGAAGATTACTACTTTGAGTTAGAAGAACTCCCTGGGGTCAGTGATCTTGCCGGTGATAGCTGAAGCAGCCGCCGTAAAGGGGGAAGCCAGATAAATTTGTGCCTCTTTGCTCCCCATGCGCCCAGGAAAGTTGCGGTTGGTGGTGGAAACACAGACTTCTGCTTGGTTCATTCTACCAAAGGTATCTTTGGGACCTCCTAGACAAGCGGCACAAGAGGGGGCTGCTGGCTCAATACAACCCGCCGCTATAAAGATTTCCGCCAAAGTCATGTCGTCTATTTTCTCTGTGAATAGGTCATCATAGACCTTTTGGGTAGCTGGTACGAGATAGGTGGGCACTTTCACCTTCTGTCCCTTGAGTAACTTCGCAGCGTTGATAAAGTCTTCTGTTTTACCACCCGTGCAAGAACCAATATAGACCCGATCGATGGGTGTGCCCTGCACTTCCCTGACTGTCGCCCGATTATCAGGGGAATGGGGTTTAGCTACTACTGGTTCTAGCTTACTCACGTCATAAATCCTGTGGCAGTAGTAATTGGCATCCCTGTCAGGATAGAGAGGCTCAAACGACTTGTCTGTCCGCGCCCGCACATAGGCAAAGGTAGTTTCATCGGGGGGAATTATGCCATTCTTGCCACCCGCCTCGATCGCCATATTGCACAGGGTCATGCGCTCCTCCATGTTCATGGCTGTAATCGTTTCGCCATCAATTTCCAGGGCCCGGTAGGTGGCTCCCGCTACGCCAATATCCCCAATCACTTGCAAAATCAAATCCTTGGCTAACAGATAGGGGGGCATTTCCCCCACAAAGGTAAAGCGCATCGTCGCTGGTACTTTTAGGAGTAACTTGCCTGTTCCCATAACAAAGGCAGCGTCCGTATTCCCAATCCCTGTGGCAAATTCGCCAAATGCTCCCGCATTACAGGTGTGAGAATCAGTACCAAAGAGCACTTCCCCTGGTCTAGTATGTCCCTCTTGGGCAAGAGCAATATGACAAACCCCCTTGTAATCTGGATTAGCCTTGAAGTTACTCAGGTCCGTGATGTCATAGAAATACTTGATACCCTGCTCTTTAGCAAATTCCCGCAGAATTTCCAGGTTGCGATTGGCTCTGGCATCACTAGTAAAAATGTAGTGGTCGGGAATTAATACTACTTTTTCTGGGTCCCAGACTTTGGCATCGGCACCAAATTCCCGTTTGAAAACACCGATCGTGCCTGGACCGCACACATCATGGGTCATTAATAGGTCGGCATTCACCCAAATATTTTCCCCAGGAACGACATGACTACGACCAGAAGCCCGCGCTAGAATTTTTTCCGTCAATGTCATTCCCATATAGCCAACTTTTCTCCTACAAACTGCTGCAGTTATTATAGCCTATTTCCCTGGGGGTACTAGTGCCCCTATCCTAGCTTATGGAGAGGGTCGAGAATTGTTATGGGACGTACACCGCTGTGGCGATTCTTACGCCGTGCCTACCGTCTAGCTCGACGAGAAGCAGGAATTTCCCGACGACGCACTTTGCAGTTAGGATTATTTGCGGGAGGATTTCTCGCTACGAGTGCTTTACACAGTTGCAGCCAACCCCCTTGGGTGCGCCGAGATGACCCCATTTTGATTGTAGGGGCAGGAATAGCAGGGCTAACAGCTGCCTACCGTCTTTGGCAAAAGCAAGTGCCCATCAAAATCCTAGAAGCCAGCGATCGAGTAGGGGGACGGATTTTTTCCTTAAACAATGCCCTCAGTACAACCCAGACTGCAGAGTTGGGGGGGGAATTTATCAACAGTGACCACCAGAATATCCGTACTCTGGTGGAAGAGATGGAATTGGAGTTAGTGGACTTGTACAAAGCAGATGAAAAAGTAGAAGATGAAATTTGGTTTTTCAATGGCAAAAAGATCACTTTTGCTGATGTGGCACAAGCTTTTATGCCCCTCGCTCAACAAGTAGTGAAAGACCGTGCTGCTATCGGGGGTTATTCCTACCAACATTCTAACCCCATAGCCCAAAAACTCGATCGTTTATCGATCGCTGACTATCTCAAACAATACACCCGTAATCCTGTTCTAGAAGAGCTATTGTCTGTTGCCTACACGATCGAATACGGCAGAGAAGTGGAAGAGCAGAGTAGTTTTAATTTAATTGTGCTCCTAGGGGATGATGAAGAGTCAGCAATTTTAGGTGAGAGTGATGAACGGTACACAATTAGAGGCGGCAATCAACAACTACCACAACGGTTAGCGGAAAAGCTGAGTAACTTTATAGAGCTGAATTCCTACGTGGAGTCCATTCGACGATCACCAGATGGTCGTTATCAAGTAAGTTGGCGCAGGGATAATGCTAGTAAGCAAAGTAGTTTTTCCCGTGTAGTTTTAGCTATACCGTTTACAGTCCTAAGAACAATAGACTTGCGAGTGAATTTACCACCCCTCAAACTGCGAGCGATCCGAGAATTGGGCTATGGCTATAACGCCAAGTTGATTACTAGTTATCGGGAACGCCTATGGCGGACAAAGTATCAATCTAACGGCAAGGTCTATACAGATTTGCGCTGGCAACACACTTGGGAAACAGGAAAGTATGCCCCCACCACCACAGGATTAATCACTAACTACATGGGCGGTAATCGCTGCCTCCAACTATCTACTAATCCGTCCCAAGAAGCCCAAGCCTTTTTGCAGAGTTTCGCCACAGTTTTCCCCGGCATTGACCAGGTTTACCATCAATCTCTCCTCATTAATTGGTATAAGTTACCCCTCGCTCGTGCTTCCTATTCAGGGTATTTAGTGGGGCAAACCACTCTATTTGGTGGTATTGAGGGCGAACCCTTCCAGAATCTATTTTTTGCTGGTGAACATTGCTCCCCTGACTACCAGGGCTACATGGAAGGAGCTTGTGCCTCAGGCAATCGAGTCGCAGAACTAATCCCAACTAGCTAAAATCTCTCCCATAATCAGTTTGTACTAGGGAACTGATATTTTTAGGCGTACTCTACCCATTTCTTCTGGGGGAGTCCAATTCTTGAGCAGCTCTGTCCAAGGGGTACTGTCACCCCCCTCTACTGTTACCGCCGCAACTTTGCCTGCCTCGATCGTGACATCGATCGTTACCTGTCCTGGGGGTGGAGACTGGGACCGCAGATAGGTCAGCAGGCTGTCAGAGAGAATTTCCGAGGTAGCAATTTCTACCGTGAGAGAAGGCGGGGGTGGGCTGGCTATGTCATGCATACTAGCGATCGGTGGCATGGCTGTAGTTTCGGGGGCTGGCTCACTGAGACCACGATTAACAGAGCTGGGTTCTAGGGGAGATTCTACTTTTTCTGCGGGCGGGGGAGCAGGGGGACGGGGGTAGACACGGATGGGGGGCAACTTCTTGGTTGATGGTTGAGTTTGGGGCTGGGGACTGGGGGAGGGAACTTCCCTTACCACTATGGGAGGAGAGGGAGCAACTTCAGCCGTAGGAGCTGGGGCAACAACCACAGGGGAACTAGGAGCTAGGCGCGGTGAGCGAGAGGCTAACCACATTCCTGCTACTGCTCCGATCGTGAGGGAGGCAATTGCCACTGCCGCAGTTTTTAGAGTTTCCCACGGTTGTCTGCCCTGGACTACAGCAGGTAGTAACAAGACTTCTGCCCTGAGAGCCTCGATCGCGTCACTGACATCTACCAACTGGGCACTGCTGAGTTTCAAGCCTAACAGGTGATGGTACTCAGGTAAATCTGTCCCCTTAAGAAAATTCTGCAAATAGATGTCGATGACCTGTATCAGGTCTGCCAAGCGGGCTAAGTCTCCTGCCAAGACTTGGTTGTCACTAAAACTCAACCTAAAGCCCAGTTTTTGCGGCACTAACCGATCGTTTAGCACTAATTCCTCTTCCCACCAAACCTGGAGGACACAGGAGGGCTGCACATAGGAACGTTCTTGCCGCACTACTCCAGAGGTTGACGATTAGAATGGGCTAATTCTTCCGTTACCGCATCAATAGCGGCGTTCAATTGGGCAATTTTTTCCTCTAGGGTACGTGCCACGTCCTTTGGTTCGGTTTCCTGATTTTCTCCCTCCTCTTCTACCCCCGCTGCACGCCAGTTAAGGGCGACAATAGCCCCGATCGTTGCTCCTATAGCCGTCCCCAGGAAGAATCCCCCCCAGAAGTTGTCCCCCTTACCTGCCATAGGCTAGACCTCAATGCGCATCAATACCTGACCAAACTCGATCGGCTGGGCATTTTCCACCAGAATCTCGGCTATGCGCCCCGATACCTCTGCTTCAATTTCGTTCATCAGTTTCATAGCTTCTATGATACAGACTGTTTGCCCCTTTTTCACCACTTCACCCACCTCTACGAAGGGAGGCTCACCAGGAGCAGGGGAGCGGTAAAAAGTCCCCACCATAGGGGAGACCACATCCACTAACTTGCGGCTATCAGGTGTAGGGGGAGAAGGAGCGGTTTCCGCTACAGGGGTGGGGGCAGGCGCAGCCCTGCTTGGGACAGCAACGGCAACCGTCTCACTTTTGCGCACCTGTAGTTTTAGGTCCCCCGACTCTAAAGTCAGTTCCGTGATGTCCGTCTCGTTGAGAATTTTCAGTAATTCCCGTAGCTGGTCTAAGTTCCAATCCACCTAATTTTCCCGTCCTAGATAAGAATCATCCCGTGTGTCAATCTTGATCCGATCCCCCACATTGACAAACAAGGGTACAGAGATTATAGCTCCCGTTTCTACCTTGGCAGGTTTGCTGCCACCCGTAGCCGTATCCCCCCGAACGCCAGGGTCAGTCTCAATTACCTCCAAGACAACCGTGTTGGGCAGTTCCACATCGATCACTTGGTTATTTTTGTTCCAGCGCACCACACTGACTTCCATGCCCTCTTTGATGTACTTGACCTTGGGACCAATTTGTTCGGCGGTGAGGGTAGCTTCTTCGTAGGTGTTCATGTCCATAAATACATAGTTTTCTCCGTCCTTGTAGGTGTGTTGCATCACACTTTTTTCCAGGATGGCTTGGGGCACCATTTCCCCAGCGCGGAAGGTCTTTTCTAACACACTCCCCGTCTGGGCGTTTTTTAACTTGGTGCGCACGAAAGCTGCTCCCTTGCCAGGCTTGACGTGGAGAAACTCCACTACTTTCCAGACGCTGCCATCTATTTCTACGGTTGTCCCAGGGCGCAAGTCGTTACTAGAAATCATGGTGCTCATACTGATCTTAGCCTCAGTATCTTAGCAAAAAAGGTGAACGCTATAGCAAATGTCTGCCTAGTTGGTAAGATCAAACTGTTTCGGTACCCGTTGCTGCTATGAAGAGTGCTGCTCATGCCAAATCTTTTGCCCATCCTACTAGGGCTACCGCTGCCCCCGTTGACCTCCAGCGACTGCTCCAGCAATTGGAGTTGGTACAAAAGTTTGCCAAAGAAGGGTTTTGGTTGACCACAGTTGAGCTAAGTAATTTATTGGAAATTGACCCCCAACAATTGCAGGGACAAAGACAGTTTGCCTGGCGCAATTTTGTCTGCCATTTAGTGCAAGGGGAATTTTGGCAGATTTCCCCCATAGGCGCTCTTGTGCCCAAAACAACTCCTAAACAGGAAAACAAGATATTCCCCTCTGTCTATGCCCAGATTGAGAATTTTCTTACCCATGCCCAGTGGCAGGAATTGCTGGAGTTTGTCTATACCCAAGAAAGTAATTTTGTCCCCACCTCTACCACTACAGGGGAGTCGGATTACCGCCGCTCTATGATTCTCTACCACTTCCCTCGATTTAGTGACCTCATGCTCCAACGGGTCAAACAAATTTATCCCCATGTCCTCACCTATTTGCAGCATCCCTACTTTGAGGTGAGCACGATCGAGTGTCAGTTGACTATGCACAATGACGGCAATTATTATCGCATTCACAATGACAATGGCAGCCCTGACTGTGCTACACGGGTACTAACTTATGTGTACTATTTTTATCGAGAGCCTAAGGGATTCACGGGGGGGGAACTGCGTCTGTACAATATGAAGGAAGAAAATGGTTATTTGGTCGCAGCTGACTCCTATACTGATATTCAACCATTGAATAATAGTGTTGTCTTTTTCCTCAGTAGCGTGATGCATGAAGTTTTACCTGTCCGCTGTCCTAGTCGCCTATTTGCTGACAGTCGGTTTACTATCAACGGTTGGCTGCGCCGAGCTTGATCTTTCTGGGGTGGGAGAGGAATTTCTATCTGGGAGTGAAGTAAAATTTGCGTATATTTTGTTACCATAGCCCCTGAATTCTGTAACATTTTATGACATTTCTTGGGGATTTGCGGGGGCAACTGGCGGCATTATCAGCGGCATTTCTTTGGGCGGCAGTCTCCATTTATTACACCCGCTTAGGTAAGCAACTTTCTCCCCTAGTATTAAACTTGGCAAAGGGTATTGTTGCTCTCTTTTTGTTTGCTGTCACGATCGTTGGGCGGCAGGAATCCCCACCTGTGGTGCCTTGGGAGACTTGGCTATTTTTGGCTTTGAGTGGTATAGCGGGGATTGGCATTGGTGATACGGCTTTTTTTGCTTCTTTGAATGCCTGGGGTGCCAGGCGCACTTTACTGATGGATTCCCTCTCCCCTGGTATGACGACAGTGTTGTCCTGGTTATTTTTGCAAGAACAGCTGGGAACAAAGCATTTGTTAGGAATTGCTCTGGCAATCAGTGGCGTGGCGATCGTGGTGGGCGACCGCAGTGCGGGCAAGGTGGATCAGACAGACCAGCTCAGGGGACTGGGATATGGCTTGCTGTTCGTCCTAGCACAGGCGATCGGGGTGATCCTGTCACGGGCAGCTTTGGCGGGTTCGGCAATTTCCCCGCTGTGGAGTACGACAACCAGACTGACAGCAGGGGTAGCAGTGTTACTAGTGTGGACAGTGGTGCAACAATCAGCAAAACCAAAATGGGACCGCGAAACGGTGGGGGGTGTGGTAGTTGCTGCTTTCTTCAGCACTTATCTGGGCATTTGGCTACAACAGACTGCGTTGAAATTTGCCCCCGCTCCTATTGCTCAATCCCTCAGCAGCATGGGACCTGTATTTATTTTGCTCATCGGTTGGTGTCTGGGAGAAACCGTCAATTACCGTTCTTGGGTCGGAGTCGCCTGTGCCGTGGCAGGGGTAGTCCTCCTCCTGCAATCCTAACTGGTTTGGACACTTAACAGACGGGAAGCATACAAGCGTTGTAACCAACTGTGGAGATAAGCGCGATTCTCTGCTCTGGCTTGGGGGTCAGTAGTATGAATGGGATGGGGAGCTAATCCCACAATTGCTGCTGTCGTCACGCAAAACATGGACTTTTGAAAGGAAATGCAGATTTGAATCCGTTCATCCTTGCCCTGGCGGTTGTTTTGCCGATAGTAGTTGCGCAGATACTCAGGTAAGAAATGACGCATGTCCTGCATTAAGAGGGTGGGGGGAATACCAGCACCCCCGATCGGTAAGGGGTCGGCATAGAGAGCGCCGTAGTTAAAGTCCCCTAGGTTGGGGGAAATGGCATGGACTTGGGCATTGTAGCTCACGGTACCGCGGAAGGGAAACGATCGGAAAAATACTGCTTCCACATAGGGCACGGCGGCATCCATAAGGAAAGTAGCTCCCACCGCCTGGGGCAAAATCTCGTATTGTTTACCCTTGATCTCCACCTGGTAGAAGATGGGCTTATCGGCTGCCTCCACCAAACCTTGCAAAATATGTTGCACTACTTGGGGAATTGTGGTTATTTCCCCCCGATCGTAACGGTTGCTCAAAGTGAGAAAAATAGGGGACATCACTGACCAAAACTGACCCAGGACACTGTAGTAAACCAGCATCCGCACCTGCTCTAACCACAAAGGACTCAAACCTCTGCCCACTAATTGCCCAAACTTAGCGGTAATTGCCCTCTGGGCTAGCTGTTGGAATTCTTCTGTATCTAAAAACCGATCGACCTTGCCCCCCCCATGGACTAGCATTGCCCGCATACAGTATTCAGCAAATTCGTAATTAATGCGATCGTGGCACCAATGTCGCCAAAGCTTTGCCCAGGAAAATTCGCCATTGAAATATTTGAAGAAGGGAAATATCTCTAGAAATTGGTGTTGGGCAATGTAGCAGAGATTACGCCAATAGGCATCTAGGACTACCCCATAACTTTTGAGAATACCCACTACTTCCATCACATTCTGGGGTGAGTCGGGTAGAAGAGCACCTCCTTGTTCTAATCGTGCCAGGATAACTTCAAGTTCACCGATCGGTTTTGTCTGGGTAAGGGGCATAGCATGGTAGCATCTCTGTTCGTTTATTTTGCCATACTTCCTGAGGCAGAACGGAGACAGGCAAGTTCCACAGAAGACAAATCCCGCCATTGTCCTGGGGGCAGGTCACCCAACTCCAAGTCACCGATTTTTACCCGCACTAATCGCAAAGTCGGCAACCCCACCTGGGCAGTCATACGGCGAATCTGGCGATTTTTCCCCTCCACGATCGTAATTTGCAACCAACTGGTGGGAATATGGGCACGGTAGCGGATGGGGGGAACACGATCGGGTATGTTTACTTCTATTGGTTCCACATGGGCAGGGAGGGTGTGATAGAGTTTGCCCTTAAAGTTGAGGGTGACACCCTGGCGTAGTTGTTCTATTTGGTGGGGTTGGGGGATACCTTCCACTTGTACCCAGTAGGTTTTGGGATGCTGGAATTTGGGGTCAGTGAGGCGGTGTTGTAACTTGCCGTCATTGGTCAGCAGGAGAAGACCTTCGCTATCTTGGTCTAGTCTACCTACGGGATAAACAGCGGGAACCCGAATGTAGTCCTGCAAAGTGCGATCGTTAGTCGGAGTAGGAGTGAACTGACAAATTACCCCGTACGGCTTGTGCAAGACTAAATAGCGGTAACGTTGTATCATAGGAAGACTGACGGACCTGATACATGAAAATAGCTTACTTTGATTGTCCGACGGGCATTGCGGGGGATATGTGCCTAGGGGCGCTGTTGCACTGTGGGGTACCCTTCGATTATCTCCAGAGTGTGCTGACCAGTCTAGGTATGGCTGAGGCAATTAAAATTACTCCCCAAACAGTTCGGCGCCAGGGACAAGCAGCTACCTATGTGCAGGTGGATTTTCCCCACCAGGAGTATCACCACCACCGTCATCTAGCAGAAATTCAAGAAATTATTAACCGATCGGACTTACCTGACCCCGTCAAAACCAACAGTCTCCAGGTTTTTCAGGAACTGGCAGCAGCAGAAGGCAAAGTCCACAACGTTCCTCTAGAACAAGTCCATTTCCACGAGGTAGGGGCGCTAGACGCTATCTTGGATATTGTGGGTACCTGTGCAGGGTTGCACTGGTTAGGGGTAGAAAAAATCTACAGCTCCCCCCTGCCCAAGGGAGGAGGCACTGTCCAGTGTGAACATGGGCGCTTACCTGTCCCCACGCCCGCCGTTTTGCAGATGTGGCAAACACACCGAGTCCCGCTCGTGGATAACGGCATCCCCAGGGAGCTAGTTACTCCTACTGGCTGTGCGATCTTGACCGGTTTGGGGGCCCAGTTTGGTGAGTTTCCCCCGATGCAAATCGATCGTTTAGGTCTCGGTGCAGGCACCCAGGAATTGCCCATCCCCAATATTTTGCGCCTTTTGGTAGGTGAGGCTTTACCAACACTGGCACGGGAGACAATTACAGTATTGGAAACCCAGGTAGATGACCTCTCCCCCCAAGTGATTGCCTATACGGCGGAAGAGCTATTACACCATGGGGCATTAGATGTCTTTACCCAAGCCGTAGTGATGAAAAAGGGGAGACTGGGCACTTTGATTACCGTCCTATGTTATCCCGATCGTGCCGCTGTGCTGGAAGCAATTCTTTTTCGGGAAACTTCCACCCTCGGCATTCGTCGCCGTCAGCAAGAGCGCACCATCCTAGAACGGGAACACAGTCAAGCTGAGACCCCCTGGGGTAAGGTAGGCGTAAAGATTGCTCACCGCCCTGGTCGTGTCACCCGTCAACCCGAATATGAAGACTGTGCTCGCCTTGCCCGCAGCCACAATGTGCCCCTAGGAGATGTTCTCCGTGCCCTTGAGTAGGCGAATTTGTGCCACTAGAAAAATCACAGGAATGATGCGACTGTAGTTGGTAGCAATGCCCCGCCAACCTAAATCCGCTAGGAACAGTAGCCATAGAGCTGGTCCCATAAAGGCAAAAATGCCCCTCACCAAGCCATAGTGAGCGGTAGCAATAGCCATCCCCCGTTTTGCCAAAGCGGCTGTCACATAAGCTTGGAGCCGTTGGGCGATTGCCATTCCCCCTGCCTTAAGAGCTTCCCGACTGACCTGATACCTAGCAAAATACCAAGCCACCTTCTTTGCCAACAAATGCAAAACCATCGGCTGCACGATCGTTGTGAATGCCAGTACCCCTGTCCCCTTGGCGGCTAGAGCGGCTAGTTGTGGATTGCCCCCTGTCTTGATCACCCGCACTAGATCAGCTTGCACCTCCTGGCGCTCTGAGGCTGGTAACTTTTCTATACTGCGGTGCCACAAATGTAGGTACAACTCGGATTCCAGTTGGGACGTAGAAGCTGTGGGTTGGGGGCGCATTTGCAAATAAAAGAACACCCGGTGTAGGACATCGCGGTACTGGAGTTGGTTGGTTTTGCCCCGCAGCACCGTCATACCATCAGCAGCCAGAAACTGGAACCGCTGCACAATTTTAGCGATCAACTCCCCCCGCTCCAGGCTTTGCACCTCAAGCACAGGGGGTAAGGTCCAGTGATCGAAGGGATTGAAACCCCGTTGGAAGAGAATATGGGCAATCTGGCACAGTTCTTCATCACTGGCAAGGTGAAGCGCAGCCACAAAATCATCCATAGGTACTCCTTAAGGATTAGTTAATTTTGCCCAACAGCTACTAAATTTTAAGTTACGATAAATTGGTTAAATCAAGGGTAGCAGATGTTAACAGAATACCTAGTACCAATTTTCCTACTGTTGTCTACCCTCACGCTCCTAGGATGGCACTACCTAAGGGGGAAGGGCATAGGCAATTGGCAGCAGATACTGGTAATTCTTCTGCCTGGTATTGGTTATTTTGTCCTGAGTTTAGGGGGCATTCATATCAACCCAGAGCTGTTTCTACCCCTTTGTTTAATTGCCATTGGTATTTACATTTTGTTAGGAAACTATCCTCCCCCTAGGGAAGCAAAGGAGGTCAAACCGATGGTGACAACCAACCCGATCGAGAACAAAGACGACCTCAAACAACTGCAGGGAATTTTTGGCATAGAGTCCTTTTATCCTACCTCTTCCCAGCCCTTTCGGGATGGTTATCTGTTCAAGGGAAATTTACGCACGGAGCCAGAGCTTGCCTACAAACAGTTATCAACCAATTTAGAGGAGAAGTTTGGCAATAAATATGAGCTATTCCTGGTAAACGGTCAGGATGGCAAACCGATCGTGATTATTTTACCCCCCCAAACTATTCCTGAGCAGCCCTGGTGGCAAAATGTAGCAGCAGTTGTCCTGTTGGTGCTGGGAATTTTCAGTTCTGGTGTGGTAGCGGGGGAGTTTTTACATTTAGATTGGAGAGAGCATCCCCTGCCAATTTTGGCCTACAGTTTAGGAATAATTTTGTTCTTAGGAGCGCGGGAAATTACTCAGCGCTATATTGGTCGTCAAGCCAATCTCAGCATTACTCCCCCTTTTCTCCTACCCTCGTTACAGCTAGGCGCATTTGGTTTATTCAGTCGGGTTTTATCTCCTTTCCCCAATCGCAAAGTGCTATTTGATTTTGCGGCTGCCCCTGCCATAACTGGTATAGTTATATCGACAGTTTTGTTGATGTGGGGATTAGGGCTGACTCCTAATTTAGACCAGGGGATTGAGGTTCCTAGTCAGATATTTCAAACTTCAATTTTGGTGGGCACGATCGCTAAGTTACTCTTAGGTAAATCCCTAGCTACAACTTTCATTGTTGTCCATCCCCTGGTGCTTTTTGGTTGGTTAGGGATGGTAATCACTGCCCTTAATTTATTACCCGCAGGGCAACTAGAAGGGGGACGGATTATGCAAGCGATGTTTGGTCGCCAGGTGGCGGGATGGGCAACATTAGTGACGCTGTTATTTCTAGCAGCTGCCTCCATTATTAATTCCCTCGCTTTATACTGGGCAGGTCTAATTTTCCTCCTACTTAGAGACCAAGAACGCCCTATGCACGATGAATTGACAGAATTAGATAACGATCGGGATGCCCTGGGCTTATTTCTCCTGTTTTGGACAGCGGTTACTCTGTTACCAATGAGTGGAGAAGTGGCAGATTATTTAGGTATCGGCGGTTGAAGTAAAGTTGGGCAAGACCAGGGTAAATACCGCGCCATTGTCATTGCGGTAACTAATTTTTCCCTCTAGTTGCTCCGTTAGGTCAGCGACTAAAATCATGCCCAGAGTCTTGGCTCTGTGGATATCCAAATCAGCAGGTAGCCCCACCCCATTATCTGCTATGACAATCTCGATCCCTGTGTCAGTCTGGGTGACTTGAATTGTAAATTTACCCCTACCCTCAGGAAAAGCATACTTGATTGCATTAGTGATGAGTTCATTCAGAATTAAGCCCAGAGGAATCGTCTTTTCCAGGGGGATACTAATGTCAGGAATCTCTAACACCGTTTCTATATGTTTCGATCGCTCTTGGTAGGTACCAAAAATTGTCTGTACCAACCTGTGGACATAATCTCGCATATTGATGGCAGCGAAATTATCAGTTCTGTAGAGTTGTTCATGGACAAGTGACATGGCATAAATTCGGTTTTGCGCATCATCAAGAACAGGCAAAAGCGCCTTATCCACTTTGCGGGACTGCATCCGCAGAATACTGGACATAATTTGCAAATTGTTTTTCACACGGTGGTGTACCTCTTTAAGCAAGGCATTTTTCTGGCGCAGTTCCGATTCCATTTTGTAGTAAAAAGTTAAGCGATCGATGGCTAAGCCTAACTGGCTGGTAATCTGGGTCAGTAGTCTAATCGTGGTAATATTCCATTTAGTGGGCAAACAATTAAATACAATAACAAACCCCCAATTCTTGTTATTTTGGATAAGGATAGGCAGGATAAGCTTATGACTATCTTGATAGTAGTTACCCTGGTTAAATCCCACTAGGAGTGTATCACAGTCAATTGCAGTAATGGGACTATCGCTGGGGGACTGAAAAGAGCGAATAACTTTACCATCTCTGACCTGTACAATGGAGACCCGATCTGCTTCTAAGAAGTGCCTAATTTCCGTTGCTGCTAGGATTAAAATTTCGTGAATGCTACCCGACCAGCGCACCTGCTCTGAAATTAAATTGATGAGCTGCTCCTGTTTTAGTCTCAGTTCTAGGACTTGATTTAATTCAATTAACTGATTAACTTGTCTTTCCAGACGCTGATAGAGATCAGCCTGTTTAATCCCCAGGGCTAGAGAGCGACTAATGCGCTCTAACAGTTTGATTTCCGTGGGCTGCCAAACCCGCTCCTGGTCGCACTGATGTAAAATTAATAAACCCCACAGTTGTTCAGCCAAAATTAGACCAATCACCACTACCGCTTTTACCCCCAAGGAGTTCATAAATTCTCCTAGACAGGGAGTCCGCACCTCAGTCGGATTATTAATAATAGAAATTCTCCCTTGGACAAAGGCGCTGTAACAGTCAGGGGGAAATACTTCTGGATTAAACCGCATACCCAACAAACTGGGGGTATGTTTATCTACTGCTTCTGCCAGAACTTGTCCCGTACCATCAGGCATAAGTTGATAAATCAATACCCTATTTGTTTGCACTAAGTCTCGCACCTCCTGCACCGTCGTTTGTAACATTGTTGTTAGCTCAATGGTGTTGCGAATCCGATCGATAATTTTATTAATTAATTTATCTTGTTCATACTGTGTTCTCAGCAGCAGTTGGGATTCTAGGAGGGCATTAGTACGATTGAACACTATTTCCTCTAGCTCATCATTTAAGCGTATTAATTCCTGCTGCATGGATATACGACTCATGGTTGCCTGATAGTTTTTAATCCCTACCGTCAGTTGATCAACGATCGTTTGCATAAACTGTTGCACTTCTTCTGTTAGGATTACAGATGCACTAGTTTGCAGGGTCAAACACCCCCATAATTTATCATCTATCTTAATTGGTACCAGCAATCCCTGTTGATCAGCCTCAGTAAGTGTGGTGATTTCTCCTTCTAGCAATGAAGCCTCGACTGCAGTAGTGGGATTAATGTAGTTTGTACAGCTAGGAGGATAAAGGGACTGTTTAGACCAGGTAGAGGTTTGGCTATCATACTTTTGAATAGTGACGATATTCCCCTGATAAAACCTGCCAATTTCTGTAGTGACATAGTCAAAAACTCTCTCTATCTCTACGAAGTCTTTAATACAGCTAGCAATCCGATAAAGGAGCTGAGACTGGGCGAGTTGCTTCTGTAAATTATGGTATAGGTTGGCTTGATAAATAGCTATCCCTAATTGTGTACTGACAGTAGCTAAGCATTGCCTGTCTCCCTCTGTCCACTGCCGTGGTTGTTGCTGCTGGATAAAAATGCCCCCCCATAGTTGTTGACCGCACCATATCCCCACTACCATCTGCGCTCTAATCCCTTGGTCTAGTAAAAATTGTCTGTAGCTACTACTGTAGCCAGAATTAGTAATATCGCTGCTTGTCATTACTGCATTCGGCTGCCAAACATGCTCCTCTATACACTGCAGACAAATATGTTGCGCTACTGCTTCTATGCCCTCCCCTACTGTGGCACTAACTAGTGTGGCAATGCCATGACTTTGAAATTCATATGCCAACACCCGATCGCACTGCCAATAGCCATGCAGCAGTGGTAAAACCTCAGTTAAAAATTCCTGGTAATCCCGATTACGCAGTAATATATTAGCGATCGTAGCAATTAAATTATCCTGCTTTCTCTGCTGTTCCAATTCCTCCTGGGCAAGTTTTTCAGTGGTAATATCACGGCAGGTTATGACTACACCCAAAACCTCTTTCCTGTGATTGCGATAGGGGGAATAGGTAACACTGATGTAACGACGACCTACACGGGGATAATTAAACCAATCAGCAAATGTGACAAATTCTCCCTGTAAGCAGCGCTCTAACTTGGGCTTTACTTTGTTAAACTGTTCTGCACCAATTATGTCAGGGAAATAAGCATGGATTACTTCTTCTGCTGACTTGTCAAACTTGGCTAAAAAGAGATTGTTAGCAAACTGAATGATGTAATCCCGATCGAGATAAACAACAGCATCAGAAATGGACTGAAAGATGTTAGTAAATTGTTCTCTGCTTTTTTTCAGAGCTATTTCCACAGCTTTTTGATAGCTAATGTCTTTGGCAATATAGATATAGTATTCCTGACCTTCTATTTCTAGGGCAGTTACTATCACTTCCGCATCATAGGTAGAACCATCCTTGCGATGATGGACTGCCTCGTAGACATTGGCACCAATATTACTGGATCGGATACGGTCTCTAATTGCTGGCTCCCAGTCTTTCGGTGTTAGTTGTAGTAACTCCGTCATAGTGTAACCGAGCATCTGGGCCAACTTAAGGTTGGCTTCAATCACCCGATCGTTATGCAAAATAGCTACACCATTGAGAGAACTATTGAGAATAGCTTGAATGCGTTTAGAGAGATTTTGCTTTTGCTGTTCCGCTTCCCTTTGGGCAGTAATGTCCTGGCAAGTAATTACAACAACTACTACTTCCCCGTTGTCATTACACTTGGGAATAGCATCCATCAAAAACCACTTTTTATGGGGTTGATTGATCCCCAAAATAGCTTGGCGTACAGGTTGAGCAGTATTGATAGCTTGATAGAAAGGCAATTGTTCGGGCAATAATGGTATGCCATCTATCCCCACCACGCTGTTATGAAAGGCAGGATGACCAACTATCTTCTCGGCGGACACTCCCAATAATTGACAACCCCACTCATTAACCCACAAAACTGTGCCCAGAACGTTGATAACAAAAACACCAAGTGGTATTTTTTCCCACAGTTCAATATCAAGCAATTCCTTAATGTCCATTGCAAGTAGTTAGGTGGTGCATCTGTTATTTTAGCCTAGACATTATCTTGTTAACTGGAAGTAAAAGTTATATCATAACTCAAAGTTTTAACTCACTGTTATAAATGATGACGGTATCGGAAAAATTTAAGCTGCTACGGGAGAAGGGGGAAGCCGCTCTCATTCCCTTTATTACAGCTGGTGACCCTGACCTAGAGACTACGATTGTGGCACTACAGGCACTCGATCGCCAGGGAGCTGATTTTATTGAATTAGGGATTCCCTATGCTGATCCCTTAGCGGACGGTCCTGTAATTCAAGCGGCAGCTACGCGGGCACTACAGCGGGGAACGAATTTTGCCAGAATTTTAGAAGTTTTAGAAGAGGTAAAAGATAAAATCAATGCGCCCCTGATCATTTTTTCCTACATTAATCCTATCTTGCAGCTAGGGGTCTCTCATTTTTTGCAGAAGATATACGATCGGGGGGCACGGGGTTTAGTTGTCCCTGATTTGCCCTTGGAAGAAGCCCAAATTGTCCTGGCACCAGCGCAAGATATTGGTATTGAGGTTACTCTCTTAGTTGCTCCTACTACACCCACAGAGCGGATGGCACGAATCGCTCACTATTCCCAGGGCTTTGTTTATTTGGTCAGTACAACGGGAGTGACAGGCATGCGCGCCCAGGTGGGTAAAAGGGTGCAAAAGATGTTAGCAGACTTGCGAACAGTAACAGACAAACCAATTGGTGTGGGTTTTGGTATTTCCCAACCAGAACATGCGAGACAGGTAATTGCTTGGCATGCTGATGCGGCGATTGTGGGCAGTGCCATGGTCAAACGGCTATCAGAAGGAGGGGTGCAAAGTATGGCAGAATTGTGTGCCGCCTTAAAGAAAGCTATTAGATGGGAAACAACGATCGGCTAGTTCTTTGACAAACTACAAGCTCATTTCTTCTTTTGCGGATTGATACATTTCTTCTGCAATGCGCCAGAGTTCGATCCCTGTGTGCAGATGCCGATCGTCCAAGTTGTTGGTGAAATAGTACAACTCCTCTATGCCGTCTCCCAGTTGATTCAAACAGTGAAAGAGATATTCCGCTACAGCGGCTTTGCAGCTGGGATTGGGAAATTGCCGGAATAGACGTTGCGCCTGACTGTAGCCAGAGCGGCATGTCGCTAAATAATCCAAAAAAACGGACATCAGTTGATCATCAAAGGGGTCGTCCGCTAGGGCATCAATCTGGTCCTGCAATTGCGGGAGGGTTTTACCTAAAAACTGGCAGATTGGCTCATAGACTTTGGTTATCCACTCCTGTACTCTTTCATCTTCCGTCTTGCCCCTAGTTTTCAGACCTCGCTGGGATACATTTGTATTATTTTGGGAAGATACACCAATACTAATATCATAGGAAGCACGACTCTTCGGGTTACTCAGAGTTTCATAGGCAACATTAATTTGAGCTATTTTTTCATGATTATCTAAACCGTGGTTCAGGTCAGGATGATATTGTTTGACTAGCTGTCGATAGGCTCTTTTAATTTCATTTTGGGGAGCAGTATGATGTACCTGTAGTATGGTGTAGTAGTTGGGAGTTTTCATGTCTGACAGCACACGATAAACTACAGTATAATTATACCCCCTAGGAAGCTTCACGATCGAGCCAGAGACCTAACAAAACCAAATTATTTTCCAGGCATTCACTGGGCGTTAGTTGCCCAAGGATGGTTTGTAGGTCATGGGGATTAGTATTAGTTTTACTTAATAGAGCATAGGTTTTATCTTTAATCGGTTTTAGGATTAAGCGAATCTGTACAGCACGGATATTGTCAGGCGCAGTGTCTTCTACAAGAGGGAACCGTTGCAGAAAGTACATGGTATTTATCTGCTTGTGCTCAATTATGGATGTCAGCTCTAGGATAATTTCTTCACTCAGTTTTTGATTGACATATTTCATCACTACTGGCTCTAGGGTAAATTTAACAGGCTCATCATTTGTTTTCTCAATTAACGACCGCCACCGCAAAGATTCTAATGCATCAATTAACTCCGAACCTGTAGCAGTGATTGCCATGGCTGACCGTAATTCCTGTAAATCGATCGGGCGGCGCTTCAATGCTAGCCAGTATAAAATTTCTTTTTCTGACTCTGATAGGCGGTTAAACTGTTCATATAATAAACTACGGAGGACATCCCCTAAACCCAGAGCGGTTTGCCGCAGAAATTCTGTGACATTGCCATTAAATAATTCTTTGATGGTCAGAGCAACTAGTTTAAGAGCGGAGGGATTCCCCCGATATTGTTGAATTAGCTCATTTACGCCTGGCAAGTTAGGGTCAAATCCTTTGGCGCGTAGTAATTCCTTGGCTCCTTCTGGCTGCATTCCCCTTAGTTTCAATGACCGCACGGGTAATTCTTCCCCCTGTAATAACAATAGTTCTTTGGGATGTTCCCGACTGAGGATGACCACACAACTCTGATGTCTTTCCGCGCCCAATCTTCTTATTAAAGTGCCGTAACTTTCGCAGCCTAAGCGATAAGCCCCTGCTAGTTCTCCATCTTGCAATACTGCTTCAAAGTCATCGATAACTAACAGGCAGCGTTGTTGTTTGAGGGCACCTAGTAAATCTCCTGTGTCATTCCCCAGTTTTTTACTCCATCCTTCTATCACTTGGGATAAAGGTAAAACATACCGTAAAGACCGCCATAACACAAAAGTAAAATGGTGATTGATCTGTTCCACTAATTTGACCGCCAGGGCAGTTTTGCCAATGCCCCCCATCCCCCAAATCCCCACGACACGACACCGGTCATGCACGATCCACTGCTGTAAGGTTTGTAATTCGTCCCTCCTGCCGAAAAATTGCCGTACTTCGGGGGCTTCTCCCCAATCGATGTGGTGAGCTGGTGGTGCGGCTTGCCGATCGCTATACCTGTACTGGGCTAACCATTCACTGATTTTTTCCCAGCGCAGGGTGTTGGGTGGTTGTCCTGTCAGTGCTTCAATGTGGCGATAAAGCCCCTTGTTTAGTTCCACCCGCAGTGCCCCTGATGTCCAGGCTAGTTTGTGGGCAATTTGCCCAGGGCGGTAGCGGCAGAGGAGTCCCCGCAGACAGGCTTTCTCAATTGGTTTCAGTTCCTTAGCACTAATTTTTTCTAAATCACTATAGAGACGCTCTAAATCCCATTCCTGGGCGGCTTCTGCAAAAGCTTGGTCGATGGGGTCAGAAGTTGCCAGCATGGAACTTGAGGAGACGCTAGAGGCATTCTAGCACTACAGGGTGGGAGTGACATCTAGGACTACACCTTCCCATTTCGACTTGTTTTTCTGTGCGACATAGAAGGCTAGGTTGAGATGATGTCCTGGTTGCAGTTTTTCTTCCTCTTCCTTGTAGCTCCGCCAAACAAAGGTAGTACCCTTCACACGGAAATCCTTGCCAAAGGGAGGAGGAACAGCGGTAAGACAAAAGATGGGTCTTTCTGTTAAGAAGGGATAGACCAACTGATAAAAATCGTACCAGTCCCTTGCTGTGAGAGCAGAATGACAGAGAGTAGCTTCTATCATTAGGTGTAAGGGGGAATGACTACTGCGATATTGATTAGCTAGCCGTCGCCATAACTGGAGAGTCTGGGCAATTCTGTCGGCTTTCACTGTGAAATGACCATCTCTGTCCCATTCTGTCAAAAGAGCAGCAGCTTGCTGTAGAAACAGAGACCGTTCGGGAGTCGTCACTCCCTTACCCGCCGCACCAATTAAAAAGACAGGACAGTCATATTCCCGAGCGAGTTTGTGGCTTACTGCTCGCAGAGCTTCTCTATCTGTCCACTGGGGATGATAAAGGGCAATGGGAGGACGGGGCACACCTGTCAGCATATATTTTGCCTCCAGGCGATACTGGTGGGCAATACCAGAAAGAGGAGAAAAACGATCGTTTAGGCGTTTTGTAATTGCTGCTTTATCAGTAGGGAATGTCAGCCCCGAATACACCCAGACAAATTTCATTTAACTCTTTCAACAATGGTTGTGAATTTGCCGTTGGATTCAAGGGTGAGGCGGCGACAGCCAGGGGGAAGGTTGTCAGTGGCAAATTCGGGACTGTTGGGTTGGAATTGAGCACAGGTAGAAGGAGTAACTAGGGAGCGCACCATACCCTTGGCAGTAAATCGCCATACCTCATGCTCTTGGTGGGCGTGTCCTGCAATCACTACCTTGACCTGGGGATAATTACCACAGATTCGCCAAAACTCTTCACTGTCCTGTAGACCAATCCGATCGAGCCACACCGACCCAACCGGTAACACAGGATGGTGGAGGGCAATCAAAGTAGGTAGGTCAGGGTATTGTTGCAAAGCCCGTTCCAGCCATAGTAAGGTACTACTACCGAGTTTCCCTTCCACTAAACCGGGTACAGCCGAATTCAATAACACCAGATGCCACCCCCCTGCTACCACCGATCGATTAATGGCGAGGTTCTCCGGGGGGATAGTTTCCATCATTGCCTCCAGGTCATCATGATTCCCAGGTAAGTAGTAAGCAGGCACGTTCAATTGGGTCACTTTCTGGACAAGGCGGCGATAGGAAGGCTTACCCCCGTCCTGGGCTAAATCTCCTGTCAATAGCAGTAAATGGGGTAAGCTTTGGCGGATACAGGAGAGGACACGATCGAAACTTTTATCGGTGTTCACCCCTAGTAGGACTTGGTTAGGGTCGTCGCACAGATGGATGTCTGTCAGTTGCACTATTTGCAGGGACATAGGAAGGCTTGGCAGCCAGTAGATATAGTTGATAAATATGGTAACCTAAGCGTATTCCCTCTTCCATGATCTAGATCACTGTGCCCAAATCCCGCACTTACCATGACCCTATCCACGGCGCGATTACGTTAGAGGGAGCTGACCCGATCGAGGAGATGTTAATCCGTTTGATTGATACGCCAGAATTTCAGCGGTTACGACGGATTCGGCAGCTAGATACGGCTTTTTTGACTTTTCATGGCGCTGAGGGTTCACGTTTTACCCATTCTTTGGGGGTGATGGCTTTGACACGCCGTGCTTTTGATACCATTGCTGACCGCTATCCCCAGTTGCAATCTCACCGCGCTGTAGTGCTAGCTAGTGCTTTGTTACATGACCTGGGACATGGTCCTTTTAGCCACGCGGGAGAAGAAATTTTCCATAACCACCATGAGCAGTGGACTTGTCGCCTCATCACTAACTCCTCAGTCACAGACATTTTACAGAGCTATGACCCCGACCTTCCTCACCAACTAATTCAGGTAATGCGGCATCAGTATCCCCTCCCCTTTGTCTATCAGTTAGTCTCTAGTCAAATTGACTGCGATCGGTTGGACTACCTGCAGCGGGATGGCTATTTCACGGGAGCACAGTATGGTCATCTTGACCTCGATCGGATTCTCCTTGCCATTACCTATGATCCCCACACCCAGGAGCTAGTAATCACCCGCAAAGGTTTAGTGGCAATCGAGCACTATTTGACCGTCCGCTATTTCATGTACAACCAAGTTTACAATCACCCCAAAAACCTGGCGGCTCGCTTTACCCTGGGTAAAATTTTCCAGCGCGCTCAGGAACTGCTACGGGCAAGCAAACTGACAGCTGACCCGGTCGTGACCCGCTGGCTCCTAGAAGACCCCAATCAAATGGATGTGCCCACCTACCTGGATGCGGACGATACCAACTTTTTATACGCTATCAAGCAATGGCGCCATCACCCTGACCCCATTCTCGCCGATTTATGCCGCCGCTATCTCGATCGGGACATTTTTAAGGCAAAAGACATCAGCGCCTTGCCAGACTTAGAGCAACAACTTTTGCTCCACCAGACCCAGGAACTCCTTGATAGCCTGGGCTACAATCCTGAGTTCTACTGCGGCATCCGCACCACCCTCACCAAAGGTTACACCCTCTATCAAGGCGGCATCCCCGTCTTACTAGAAGACCAGCTAGTAGAAATATCCCAAATCTCCCCCCTGATTAATGCCCTTACCCAACCCAATCACCGCAGCTGGCTGATTCATCCCCGCTTGCCCAAATACCCCTGGCAATAAAGCTATTTGTTATCCGAACTGTGATTGTGGTCGAGGTTATCAATCGTGTTCACAGTGGTAATTTGCCGCATGTGGGAGCGGGGCACCTTTTGAATGTCATCGCGGATGGATTCCAGGTCAATATAACGATCGGCAACGTTAATGAGATGGTCACTGGTCATAGAGCGCAGGCTTACCACTTCCACCCGTACACCACGGTAACTGGCAGCATCCACAGCATAGGCTAAATCCCCATCTCCACTTACTAGCACCGCCGTATCATAGGAGCCAATCAACGCCATCATATCCACAGCAATTTCTACATCTAAGTTGGCTTTCTTGGAACCATCGGGCAACTGTACCAACTCCTTAGAGATCACTCGATAACCATTGCGCCGCATCCATAGCAGAAAACCCTGCTGTTTTTCATTTGTCCGATCGACCCCCGTATAGAAAAATGCCCGTAACAGCCGAGAATTACCTGTCAAGCGCCGCAGTAATTTGGTATAGTCAATCTCAATGCCCAACTGCAGTGCTGCATAAAATAGATTGGAACCATCGATAAAAATAGCAATGCGACCACGATCCTCCAGCGTATGGTCTGGGGAATAGCCGAAATCGTGATCACCAGGACTGTTGAACATGGCTTACCTTAAAACTCGTTAGTCAGAACACGCTCCCTTAAACACGGCATACCCATCTTAAGTATAAATGCTCAAGTTCACTTTAGCAAATTTTAGTAATAGACTGCAACCTATTGTTTTATCTCTATCCGCTCAAAAATAGGCTGAGGTTTGGGTAGTTCTTTACCTGGCTCTAATCCCCCCCACACCGTTTCTGTCCAGGTAAACCGCGGTGCCAAGTGCAACTGCTGCCAGATTTTGGTACTCAGAGTAGGCGTGATGGGATAGAGACAGAGACCTACCAGACGTAGAGCTTCCAAGACACTGTAGAGAATTTGCTCTACCTCTCCTTGGGCACCAGCTTTGTAGAGTTTCCAGGGAGCACGATCGTCTATTAACTTATTCCCCTCTCGCACTACCGCCAACACCGCCTGACACACCTCCTGGAAGGCTAGTACTTCATAGCTCTGACGTACTCGTTGCACCATTTGGACACAGGAAGTAGATAGATCATACCCACGGGCAGGCACTTTGCCATCACAATACTTAAACACCATCCCCAAACTGCGATTTAAGAGATTCCCCAAGCTGTTAGCCAAATCTGCATTGAGAATTTCCACAAAACGCTGTTCACTGAAGTCGCCGTCTTTGCCAAATTCAATCTCCTTGAGGAAAAAATACCGCACCGCATCTGCCCCATACTGTTTGACCAGGGCAAAGGGATCGATCGTGTTCCCCAGCGTTTTGCCCATCTTCAAGCCATCCTTCGTCAGAAAACCGTGCCCAAACACTTGACGCGGTAAGGGCAAGCCTGCCGACATCAGCATGGCGGGCCAATAGACAGCATGGAACCGCAAAATATCCTTACCAATGATGTGCAGATGAAAGGGATACCAAGTCTTGAGCGCATTTGCTAAGGTGGGTGGGTCATCAGGTTCTAGGAGACCCGTCAAATACCCCAACAGAGCGTCAAACCATACATAGAGAGTCTGACTGGAGTCAATGGGAACAGGAAAGCCCCATGGCGTATAGCGAGAGATAGAGAAATCCCGCAATCCCTGTTGCACAAAGGCAATCACCTCATTGCGGCGGCTCTGGGGTTGGATAAAATCGGGTTGGGTGCGATAGAGCTCTTCTAGGGCTTCCTGATAGCGGGACAGACGGAAAAAGTAGTTAGTTTCATCCCGCCACTCGCAGGTCACCGTAGGATGAATGGGGCACTTATGATTTTCTAAGAGTTCCCGCTCCTCTTTGAACTCCTCGCAGGCGACGCAATACCATCCCTGCTGTTGTCCTGGGTAAATATCCCCCCGTTCGTACACTCGCTGGAAAAACTCCCTGACAATGGCATGGTGCTCAGGGGCAGTGGTGCGCACAAACCGATCGTAGTGAATATCCAACAACTGCCAGAGGGACTTAAAGCCCTCCACCATCAGATCGCAGTGTTCCTGGGGCGTGCGGTTAAGTTTAGCGGCTGCCTGCTGAATTTTTTGCCCGTGTTCATCACAGCCTGTTACAAACAGGGTCGGCGTACCCGTCATGCGATAGAAGCGGGCCAAGGTATCAGCAGCGATCGTGGGGTAAGCACTCCCCATGTGGGGCAAATCGTTAACGTAATAGAGGGGTGTAGTTAGGGCAACCGCTGGCATACTGATATTCTAAAATATAAGAAAAGCAAAGTATATTATCCATGTACCCCATTCTATGCCAGAGTAGAGTACAACTGGTAATATACCCCTGGAAAGACTAAAAGGTGGCACCATGATTGAAATGAAGGTGGCAGGTATTGCCATAGACGCTCTCAGTCATCATCCCATTGTTTTCCTCCAAGATACTGCCGATCGCCGCGCACTCCCCATCTGGATTGGTGAAGCAGAGGCAAAAGCGATCGTGGCTGCCCTTGACCCTAAGCCTTCTATTCGCCCCATGACCCACGAGCTATTCGTGCATATGCTGCAGGCGTGGGGGATGAAACTAGAACGGGTAGTCATTCACTCCCTCAAAAACAGTACTTTTTACGCTGTCCTCACCGTGTCCCAGGGGGAGACCAAAAAAGACATTGATTCTCGTCCCAGTGATGCCATTGCCATAGCTTTGCGAGCAGGTTGCCCCATCTGGGTAATGGAAGAAGTAATCCTACAGGCCTCTGTACCTGTCAACCAGGACGCGGACGAAGCGGAACGCCGTGCTTTTCGGGAGTTCTTGGAAAATCTCAATCCCAGCGATTTTGCCAAGGGTATCCAAGGTTAAAAACTACTAGACAACTGGCGGAATTCCTCCTAGAATATATCCGCACTTTAGGACTGAGGGGGAGGTTGTTATTTCTGAGCAACTTGACCTAACCGTTAGTTTACGCGGGCGGCGGGACATCCATGACAATTATCAGGTACTACGTTTTACGGGTCTTCTGGATGCCTTCTCGGAGCCAGCCTTTCGTAAGGCAGTGAGTAAGTGTATTGAAGAGGGTCCCAAGCACGTCATCCTCGATTTTTCCGCTATTGATTTTATCGACAGCTCGGGACTGGGTATTTTGGTGCAAATGGCGAAGAAGTCCCAAGCCAGTGGTGGTACTCTGCAAATAGTGAGCAACCCCAGAGTTAAGCAGACTGTAAAGTTAGTACGCCTGGAAAAACTACTTCCCCTCCAACCTTCTCTGGAAGAGGCGTTGACAGCAATTGGGGTCAAATCTTCCGAGATCAACCAGTAAAGAAAATTGCGAGGTATATGCCCCTAGAGCGGTAACATGGACTATGATAAACGTAAAGAATTGTATTCTTATAAGATAACTTGTTACCCCTAGAGGAATAGTAAAAGATGGGACTACCTTGGTACCGAGTGCATACTGTACTCATTAATGACCCTGGACGCCTAATCGCTTCCCACTTGATGCACACTGCATTGGTGGCAGGTTGGGCAGGCTCCATGGCGCTCTACGAAGTAACTACCTTTGACCCCAGTGACCCCGTATTTAATCCTATGTGGCGGCAGGGGATGTTTGTCATGCCCTTTATGGCGCGCTTGGGTGTAACTAGTTCCTGGGGCGGTTGGACTGTAACCGGGGAAACTGCTCTCAACAATGGTTTCTGGACGTTTGAGGGTGTGGCGATCGCTCACATTGTTCTTTCTGGGCTGTTGTTCTTGGCAGCGTGCTGGCACTGGGTGAACTGGGACTTAGAGCTGTTCCGTGACCCTCGTACTGGCGAACCGGCTTTGGATTTGCCTAAGATGTTCGGTATCCATTTATTCCTGTCGGGCATTTTGTGCTTTGGCTTTGGCGCATTCCATCTCACTGGTCTATTTGGTCCCGGGATGTGGGTATCTGACCCCTTTGGTCTGACAGGACATGTGGAACCGGTAGCGCCCGATTGGGGACCGAATGGTTTTAATCCCTTTAATCCTGGTGGTGTAGTAGCTCACCATATTGCGGCAGGGATTGTGGGGATTTTGGCGGGTCTATTCCACTTGATTGTGCGTCCGCCGGAAAGACTGTACAAGGCGCTGCGGATGGGCAATATTGAAACCGTACTCTCTAGCAGTATTGCTGCTGTTTTCTTTGCTGCTTTCGTAGTGGCAGGGACAATGTGGTATGGCTCAGCGACAACCCCGATCGAGCTATTTGGTCCTACCCGCTATCAGTGGGACAGTGGCTACTTCCAGCAGGAGATTCAACGCCGTGTCCAAGCGGAACTCAACAATGGCGCTACGCTATCTGAGGCATGGTCTTCTATCCCTGATAAGTTGGCTTTCTATGACTATGTGGGCAATAGCCCTGCTAAGGGTGGTCTGTTCCGGACAGGTCCCATGAACAAGGGGGATGGTATTGCCAAGAGCTGGCTGGGGCACATTGTCTTCAAAGATAAGGAAGGACGGGAGCTATTTGTCCGCCGTCTGCCTAACTTCTTTGAGACTTTCCCTGTTGTACTGCAGGATGCCGATGGCATTGTCAGAGCAGATATTCCCTTCCGGCGGGCGGAATCCCGCTACAGCTTCGAACAAGCTGGTGTAACGGCTGAGATCTACGGTGGTGCCCTCGATGGGAAGAAGTTTACTGACCCTGCGACGGTGAAGAAGCTTGCCCGCAAGGCCCAGCTAGGGGAAGCCTTTGAGTTCGATACGGAAACCCTCAACTCTGACGGTGTGTTCCGCACTAGCCCTCGCGGTTGGTTTACTTTTGCCCATGCGGTATTTGCTTTGCTCTTCTTCTTGGGGCATATTTGGCACGGGGCACGTACGCTCTTCCGCGATGTGTTCGCTGGTATCGACCCTGATTTCTCCGAGGAGCTGGTAGAATGGGGCGCATTCCAAAAGGTTGGTGACAGAACGACAAAGGTGGAGGCTTAATCTATGGAAACTATCACCTACGTTTTCATCTTTGCTTGTATTATCGGTTTATTCTTCTTTGCCATCTTCTTCCGCGAAGCTCCTAAAATTGAATCCGATCGTTCAAGCAAGAAGTAGTTTTTAACAGGGTGTTCCTTCGGGAACACTTTTTTATCCGATTTAGTTGGACGGTTGATTGATTTATGGGCTGGGATCTCAAGCGATTTGCTGATACTCTCAACTTTTTTGGTGCACTCCCGATCGTCAATTTGTTCCAGCCAGTTCCCAATTTGTCAATCACAATGTCAGACAATGTGATTTTTGATTTCACTAAAGCCAATCCCGATTATGCTTCACTATGGGGTTCTTTAGATGATGTGGTCATGGGGGGTGTCAGTCAAAGTAGCTTTGTAATTAGGGAAAACAGTGCTCTTTTTACGGGCATGGTTTCTACTGCTAATTCTGGGGGCTTTGTCTCTGTGCGGACTCGTAATTTTAACCCGCCTCTCGATTTGTCACAATCTAGTGGTATTGCCCTTCAGGTTAAGGGGGATGGCAAACGCTACAAGTTCTTTTTGCGAGATAGTACGGGGTGGGATAGTATTGCCTATTGCTGTGGCTTTGATACGATCGCTGGGGAGTGGATGAATGTAAGGTTGCCCTTTAAGGAATTTGTCCCTGTCTTTCGCGCTAGGAGTGTTCCTGATGCCCCTCCCCTTAATCTTGGGTATATCCGATCGATGCAACTGATGTTGAGCAAATTTGAGCTGGATGGGAAACTAAATCCTACCTTTCGACCGGGAGCTTTTGCCCTGGAGATTGCTAGTATTACTGTAGTGCCTTAACACCATGAGGAAATCTGTTGGTAACTGTGAGTGAGAAACAGCGTTAATATCCATTTCTTAACTCCTGTATCCCAACATTTGTTGATAAGTTCTAGGGAAGTTTATTCCTAGGGCAATAGTCAAGCTCACCATATAAAAGGTTAATGCCCCCCAGAGAATATGACTGTTTTGGTAGTAGAGGGATAGAAGAGCAAGGGGTAAGAATCCTCCAAAAAAACTGGATACAGCTGAGTTGCGCAAGACCTCTCCCTCCTTCAGTCCAATAAAGTATCCTTCCAGCATAAAAGCCAGCGCCGTAATCACTAACAGAGGTAAAAGCCAGATGTCATAGTTGAGAATAGCTGTTTCAATTTCCCTGTGGTTGGTCAGTAATCTAAACACCTGGTGGGGGAAAATAATTGTCAGGACAGCGATCGAAATTGCAATCGTTGTACTCGTTAAAATTGACACTTGCAGCAGGGGCAGAATCTGATTGACTTTGCCCTCTTTTTGTAAGTTGCCCACTAGGGACTGTGTCGTCATACCTATGCCTTGAATAGTAAACTGACTGAAGAGTGCAATCTGGATGAGCAAGCCATTTTGTGTCAGAGTTTCTGTTCCCAGTTGGGCGCTGACATTGGTAAAAATAGCATAGACAGAAATTAGCAACACAAAACGGATTAAGATGTTAGCCTTCAGAGTAACCGTGGCAGTAAAAGCTTCCCTGGCAAAAATTGCCCGCCAACTCAAAGACTTAGTTGACCACTCGATCGTTTTAAGCGCTACCCCACTGCCGATGAAAAAGGCTGCGTATTGACTAATAGCCGTGGCTAAACCTGCGCCCCAACTGCCCCATCTATTGATGAAATAATAATCTAAAATGACATTGGCTCCATTGCCCACCATCGACATTAACAAAACAGTGCCAGTTTTTTCTCTCCCTAAAAACCAACCGATCAGCACAAAGTTGGACAGAACAGCCGGTGCTCCCCAAATTCTGCCATCAAAGTAATTCATGCCTGCTAGTTCAATCTCAGGGGTGCTGCTGAGTAACCAAAAGCCCAAAACTTTGATAGGATACTGCACTAATAGGACAGTAAAACCGATCGTCAGGGCCACAAATAAGCTGCGCAACAATACTTTTAATTCGGTTTCTCGATCCGGGGCACTGGCAGTAAGGGCGTTGGTACTGGAGCGTAAAAACTTGAGGATGCGATAGAGATAATCAAATAAAATTCCCCCTAAAATTGTCCCCCCTAGCTGATTGATGTCTGCTAAATGACCCAGAAAAGCCGTATCCACTAACCCCGCCAGGGGTACCATCATGTTAGAAAGGACACTAACTATTGCTATCTGACTAAATCGTGGCAAAAAGGGGTACTGCTCCAGTAAGTTCACGTCGCTATGCCTATCTTTCCTCTAAATTGTAGACGAAACACAACCGCTGCAGGGGAATTCCTGCTAAATATGTACCTAGGCTTTTAATAGTAGTCGCCACCAGTCCTGTACAATAGCGGTGAGAAATCCACGGTGAAATTGTTGGTCTAATTTGTCTCCTTGCCAGGCTTGTTTCACATGAGATTTGAGATTTCTTAGTATGTGTTTTCTGCCAAAGTGCATTAACTCAAATAATCCTTCCGATCGTCCTTGCCAGTAGAATCTACGCTTAAACCATTCGTAATTTAACCGATCGCCTCTGATACAGTGATAGACTTCGGCGTAGGGGACATATAAAATCTGAAACCCTGCTTTTTCAAGGCGGTAACACAATTCAATTTCTTCATAGCCCATCAGGGATTTGCCCTTGCGTCCAAAACAATCTAAAAAGTAGCCAACTTTAGAAAAAACTTCCCGACGAAACGCCATGTTCACTCCCCTGGGATATTCGTTGTAGTAAAGGGGCATAATTTGATTGCCGTGGTCAAAATTGCTGATATAAACACCTAAACGCTGGTCTAGCCAATCGGGGGGGGGAGTAGTAAAGCGGGCTATCACTTTGCCACCTAAGGCGTAGGCGTTAGGATAGTTCTGGAAGGTTTGCACCATAACTTGCAACCAGTGGGGAGGCACGATCGCATCGTCATCCAGGAACAAAATAAACTCCCCTTTGCTGTGCCTGATGCCAGAATTACGGGCATTGGATAAACCTAATTTGTTTTCCCGTACATAGACTAAACGATCGGGATGTTGTTGTTGTATTGCTTGCAGCAGTTTTTGATTGGGGGGACTGGAACAATTGTCTACTAAAATGACTTCAAAGTTATCATAATTGAGGGCTAAAACAGAATCGATCGTGGCTGTAATTTCTTCCCCCCGGTCTTTGGTGGCAATGACAATAGAGGCAAAGGCTGACACAGAGTTTCATCCAACCAATGCCCCCATTGTAACTAAATGCGCACTAGTTCGGGATAGACTGCAATCATGTCATCGGCAGTGAGAGTATAGGCAGGGGATTGGGGTTCCCAAATTACTTCTACCGCTAACAAATTGTCTGCTCCTACGGAGCCAACTGTGGTAATAGCTTGCCGTAGGTCCTGCGCCGAGCGAATAGTGGGCAATTGGGGTAACCCCGTAGCCGCTACCATGATAGTTACGACAATGTACTCGCTGGGATCGCCTGTGCCCGTCAGTGCCTGTTGTTCCTGCCGACGATTGTGGACATTAGATAGAACTTCTACTGCTTGCTTGCTCCGCTCGCCAATTGCCAGGGCATTGAAAGTTTGTTCCGCCCGATCGAGGGCTACGGTCTCTTGCTTGACACTGCCGTAGACCCAGTACTCAGGATGGCGCAACAGAGCCAAGGTGGTTTCCTGGAGGAGCTGCCCTAAACCACTAGGGGAATTGGTGTCAGACTCCAGGGCTAGGCGGTTGAGGTCTGCCTGTAACCCCCGTGCGCTAGCGAGTAACCCCACTTGTACCTTGGCAACTGTGACTTTGCTTTGGCTATTGAAGATACCAGAGTTGCGGAAGCCCTGCACCAGAATACCACCAATGGCAACTAGCACCAGCAGGGACAACAGACTACCGCCACCTCCCCCCAGGAGGAAGGGGAACCAAAACCAACTACTGGGAAAGGGAGAACTGTAGTAGTAGTTGTAACTGGGATGGGAACGGCTGGAGAAGTTGTTTGTCTGACGACGGGGCTGCGCCCGAAAGGTACTGCCTCCCACTCTGCCACTGGCACGCTTTGCCCATGCAGGTTGCCCTGCCCCAAAAATAATCACCATCACTAAAAGGCACAGGGAAAATATCCCCGCTAGGCGACGGATTACAGAACGCAGTCTTGCCATAGATTTCTCATCGTTACGCTAGGTATTACTATCTTATACTCTTGCCTGTAGTCCCTCAGAGTAGTATTGTCTGTAATTATGGCTAAGTCGCTATGACTCCTGCTAAGACAATCTGCTTAGGTTTTTTAGGACTGATTGCCCTAGGTACTTTTCTTTTAAGTTTGCCCCTTGCCACTAGGGATGGTACTTGGAGTAGTTTCACTACTGCTTTATTTACTGCTACTTCCGCTGTGTGTGTGACGGGTTTATCAGTGGTGGATGTGGGGCAATACTACAGCCATTTCGGTCAAGTTGTCCTCCTTTTACTCCTACAAATTGGGGGACTGGGCTACATGACGACAACTACTTTTCTCCTCCTTTTGATCGGACGGAAGTTTAGTTTGCGGGATAAATTAACTCTGCAGCAAGCCCTCGATATTCCTGGCATCAGGGGGGGCATAAATTTGGTGCAATCCATTATCGCCACTACTCTGATTATCGAAATCACAGGTATCTTTATTCTACTGCTGGGATTTGCCCCCGCCCATGGCATCGATCGGGGTTTGTGGCTGGCAATTTTCCATAGTATGAGTGCTTTTAATAATGCAGGTTTTAGTCTGTTTTCTGATAGCTTGATGGGATATAAGCGATCGGTTTTGGTCAATTTAACTATCTCAGGGTTAATTATTGCCGGCGGGATTGGCTACCAAGTGTTACTGGAATTTTTCCTATGGTTACGGAGCAAGTTATGGCGCTCCCAGGAGCGGATTATTTTTAGCTTGAATTTTCGGGTAGCAGTCAGCACTACCTTAGTTTTATTGGTAGTTGGTACAATTCTCTTTCGTATGTCAGAGGCAAATTCCCCCGCCTTTCAGGACTTAAATTTCTGGGAGAAATGGTTGGCAGCTTGGTTTCAATCAGTAACTACACGAACCGCTGGGTTTAACACAGTTGACATCAGTAAACTTTCCGTAGCAGGGCTGTTTATCACCATTGCGTGGATGTTTGTGGGGGCATCCCCTGGTGGTACGGGGGGTGGTATTAAGACAACAACAGCACGGGTTCTATTCGCTTGCACAGGGTCAGCACTCCAGGGTAATGAAGAGGTGTATATCTACGAACGACAGGTTCCCCATGTACTGCTAGTGAAAGCGATCGGGGTAGCCGTAGGTTCCCTCTTGACAGTGATCTGTTCGACAATTTTGCTATCAATTACTGACCCTCAATTTCGCTTTATTGAAATTTTGTTTGAATGCGCTTCCGCCTTTGGGACAGTGGGTTTATCGATGGGTATTACACCGCAAATTTCCCCCCCAGGACAGCTGGTGTTAGTAGCTACTATGTTCGTGGGACGGGTGGGAGTAATGTTGTTGATGGCAGCCCTGATGTCCGCACCAAAACCGAAAATGATTCAGTACCCTGAGGAAACTCTGCTGGTGGGTTGATGTCAGAAATGGTCGCTTTTTGTAAGGATTTCTGTTAACATGCTCCTATGAATGTGAGGTGTGATTATGGGGAAAGGTCTGGCGATCGGTTTGGCTGTCTGCAGCTTGTTGATAAGTACGGGGGTGGCAGTGGCCCAGCCTGCCTATGGTAGCTATATTGGTGTGGGTTTAGGGGTAGGGGTATCTGAGGGTAGTGTCCTAGATGGAAATTCCCGTACAGCGGCGGGGTTGATTGCTCTGCGCTATAAGTTCTTGGAAATCCCACTCTCTCTACGGACACAGGTACTGATTGGGGACTCGACAGCCGTTGTGCCCACCATCTCCTATGATTTGCCCTTGAACTTTAACACCGATTTCTATTTGGGAGTGGGAGCGGCTATTGCCAATAACATCACCCCTGTCGGCAATAAGAATAGCTTTGTTCTACAACCTGGGGTAGACTACACAATTCCCAACAGTAACTTGGTGATCTTTGGTAACGCCATTTTTGCCTTTGATGCCTATCGCAACTCCAACAACACCGCCACTTCTTTGCAAACGGGGATTGGGTTTAGGTTCTAGCAGTCTCGATCGGATTGGGTGCCATCGGGCAAGATTGTCTGACAGAGTTGGGCGTCCCTGAGTTGAGGGGCGGTAAGGAGAGCACCCCTTAGGTTGGCTTGGCGAAAGTTGGCTTGCCTGAGGTCAGCGCCCCGAAGGTCGGCATTGGTGAGATCGGCGGTTTGCAGGTCTGCGCCCCTTAGGATGGCTCCTTGGAAGTTGGCACTGGTTAGGTCTGCCTGCCGCAATTGTCCGCTCAAGAGCATTGCCCCCTTTAGGTTTGCTCGCTTTAGGTTGGAAAGGGTAAGTTTGCTATTGGTCAAGACCGATCGTTGTAAGTTAGCTCCTCCCAAGTCAGCCCCTGTCAGATCAGCCCCCAAAAGGATAGCTCCCCCCAGATTTGCCCCTGTCAAGTTCGTACCTTGTAGCAGCGCCCCCGCTAAATTCACCCCCTGTAAATCCGAACCGCTGAGGTTAGCATTGGTTAAATTAGCTTGAGATAATTCCGCCCCCCGCAATTGGGCATCGACGAAGAAGGCTCCCATCAATTGGGCACCACTCAAGTCAGCATTTTGCAGATTAGAAGCCACCACTGTCACCCCCTGCAGATTTGCCCCCCGCAGATTTGCCCCTATTAAGTTACACCGATCGCACATCCGCAATTCTTGCAACCGCTGTACGTCTCTAGGGTTAGCCGTTTGCGCCATCAGGGTCAACCACACCAGAGCTAGTTTCATTTTGCTTCTCCCCTACCATAACTAGAGCGACCGCTAACCACCATAACACCTGCACCTGGGGACGATACCACACGGTATCCCCTAGACCATGGACTAACATCCCCACAACGATACTCAACCCCGCTATTCCCCAAAGACTAGGTTCCTTTCTGATTGCCCCTAACCCCCGCCCTATGACTACTGTTACCAGCCAACCGTAGGTCAGCAAACCCACCACTCCTGTCTCAATTAACATCTCCAGGGGCACGGAATAGGCACCCAAAGCACTGTGGCGCGCCTTCTGAAACAGGGGATAAACCAAGTTAAATGCCCGATTGCCTGGACCAATACCTAGAACCGGGTAGTGTTTTACCATCGCGATCGCCCCCTGCATCACCCGCAAACGAAAACTGATACTCTGATCGACATTGCGATCGAAGACAGAAAAGATTGACATTAACCGCAATCGCAGGGCAGGTTTACTGATCACAGCCCCCGCCATTGCCCCTCCTAAACCCACTGCCACCGCAGGCAAAGCCCACAGGGATAGACGGGGAAAAGCCCAGTACAGCAGTGCCAGGGTCAACACTAAAACTTCTGCCCCCAAGCCCAGCCATGCCCCCCGACTGTAGGAATAAATAATGCACAACAAGGACCCCAAAGTGGAGAGAGCAATTAGTAACTTCCATGTCCACCTTTTAGTCAGAATAATTGACACTACTCCCAGGGGAATTGCTGCTAATAAATAGCCCGCCAACAGGTTGGGATTGCCTAGAAAACTATACACTCTCGTCAAACTGGATAGTTCGGAAGTCGGGTCCCACCAGGTCGCCAATTGTTGAGCACCAAAAAATTGCTGCCGTAAACCCACTACCACCACTGGTAAATTAGTTAAGATATAAGCCCCCACTAGATAGCCCCGATATTTTGGTTGGACAGTCACCACCCGCTCGATCGCTAGAAACACAACAAAATACAACAGCAACTTGACTAGACCATCCAAGGCAGCCGAGCGGACAGGGGAGAAAACTGTCGATAAAGTAGCTACCAAGCTATAGGCAAGTATGGGTAATTGCAATGTACTGCGTTGGGCCAGGGGCAGATAAAACAGAGTAATGGCAAGCAAAAACAGCCCAATTTGACTAGTGGATAGGTAGGGTAAGCCCAGGATCAAAACTATCAGCCAAACTGCCAGAGCGGGCACAGAAACTAACAGACTGTATTGCGATAAAGACTGCCACCCCACCCACACCCTGCTGAGCAAACTATAGTGCCACCAATTATTTATATTCACAGCCGCCATATGTTAATAACACCATCCTCCCCACCACTGTAGAGCCATTTGCCATTGGGACTAATCGCTAAACAAGTTACGGCGGCCTTGTGCCCCTTTAACACCAACAGTAATTTGCCTGTGGACATTTCCCAGATGCCAATTCTCCGATCGGTGGCGCCACTAAATAGTAATGATTTGGTAGGATGCACTACCAGGGTTTTCACTTCCCCTTTGTGCCCTATGAAGGTCCTGACTAGCTGCCCCGTCAGCCAATCCCAGCACTTAATTGTTTGGTCAGCACTGCCACTGAACAATTGCTTACCGTCCCTGCTTAGAGCTAGGGCTAACACTTCCTGCTGATGTCCTAGGATGACTCGCTGGGGAATATTTTTATCAATACTCCAGACCTTGATTGACCGATCGGCACTGATAATCTGGTGATCAGGGGTGACAACCACGGCATTGACCTCCTGTCCCAAGTTATTGATTGTTTTCAGGAGTTTGTAAGTCCGCAAGTCCCACACCTTGAGGGTTTTGTCGTTACTGCCGCTGACTAGCCAACTTTCATCCCCTGCCACTGCCAAGCAAGTTACACCCAGCTCATGCCCTTCCAGGGTTTCCAAGGGTAATCCCGACTGACACTGCCAGACCTTGATGGTTTTGTCCCCACTGCCACTCAAGATTAGTTGCCCCCCTGGTGTCACCACCACACTGTAGACCCAATCCCCATGCCCCACCAAGTTATGCAGTCGTTGTCGAGTTTTACTGTGCCAAACCCTGACTGTCCGATCGCCCCCCGCTGAAATCAAGAACTGCCCATCGGGAGTCACAGTTAGAGCAGTATTAGTTTTAGCATGGGCAAGGAGGGATTGCTTGAGCCTAGCACCCACCTTTGTGTAGTTGTAGCTGGCATATATCAGCCCCAGTCCGACTCCTGCCCCCACCACTGCACCCTTTGTGCCCCTGAAGTACCACCCTATAGCCGCTAAACTGACACCCACCGCCAGGAAAATCCCCTGCCAGGGGAGCCGTTTCTGCCCAGGAGAAGGCAGGGAGGCAGTTCCCGTTCCCGATTGCTTTACCACCCTTTCTACCAGCTCTAACTGTCGCAGGAGGGCTTTAGCATCAGCAGGACGATCCCCCGGCTTGCGGTTCATCATTTGATCGAGCAGGTCAGCAAAGGCAGGAGTAATCCCAGGAGCGTGGCTGCGCCAGTGCAACACATCCCGATCGGGGTCATACATATCCAAAGGATGCTTCCCTGTGAGGAGGTGGACGAAAGTACGCCCTAGGGCATAGAAATCTGATTGGGGGACTGCCCTGCCATTGGTCTGTTCTGGAGCAGTATAGCCACTGGATACCACCGCCGTCATGCTGCGCCCCTTGTCAATATTGGCAATGTAGGTAGAAGTGACATCCCTGGCAGTGCCAAAATCTATCAACACTAGCTTGCCCTCTGGTGTGAGCATGATATTGGAAGGTTTGATGTCGCGGTGGAGAAAGCGGCGTTGATGAACTACTCCCAAAACTTCCACTAAGGCTTTGAGCCACTCGATCGCCTGTTCCTGGGCAAGGGGTTGGTAGCGTTTCTGGACTTGCCATTCCTCCAGATTCATACCAGGAATTTTTTCCATAACCAGGCAATGCAAAACCAGTCGCCCCGCCACTGTATGGGTAAAATAGCCATCGATCTTGGGAATACCAGGGTGTCGCAGCTTACTGAGCACTTCTCCTTCCTGAACAAACAGTTTGACCGCCTTGCGACTGGTGTTATGTTCCACCCTTAGGACTTTGAGAATTTTCGCTTCTTTACCTGTGGAGGCACGGTAAACCAGGCTAAACCCCCCCTGGTCACTAAGCAAACCCTCTACCCGATACTTTCCCGCAATAACTAGAGGCGAACCGCAACTAGCACAATGGGCTTTCTGTCTGTTTTCAGGATGGTTAGGCAGAGCACAATGGGGATTTATACAGTAGCTCATAGGATTGGCAAAGGGACAATACAACCTCACTGCGCACTGCTTTAGAATGGTATTGTACCTGATTGAGTGTTGCGGTGTTTGCCCAGTTTCGCAGCCAATATCCGCAGGGGAGTATCCAGACGGAAATGCTACCCAAACAGGAGGGCAAGTTCATTTTCCGTGCTACTGTGAGTGTCAATCAGGTTATCCTCAGTACTGCCACTGCCTGTGATAGTGACCTGGAAAGAGCAGAAGAAAAGGCGATCGAGCGTGCCCTCACCTTCGCGGGGCTTAACCAAGTAGTAGCGCTTACCACCGTAGCAACACCAACTCCCCCAGAAAGCTATAGCTCGCCTCCCGAGTTTACCCTCACTCCCCCTGGCAATCACCACCCCGAAGACCTGTCCAATGAAATTAGCCAAACCCAGGTGGAGATGGAACGCTTAGGCTGGACAACCAAACAAGGGCAGGAGTACTTGATGCGTACCTTTGGCAAAAAATCCCGCCACCAACTCACCCCCAGCGAACTACGCCAGTTCCTCGCCTACCTGCAATCCCAACCTAGTCGTTTTTAGCACAAACTTTTGCCTATTGTGTGTAAAATAACGTATAATAGAGTTCCTATGCCTTCGGTTCGTGAGATAACCGAAAGAAGCCTAGGCACGCCTCCATAGAAATAGTAGCTACAAGCGCATGAACAAACAGTTATCCGCTACCCCTGCCTTTGTCTTACCGGACTTGGTGGAGATTCAAAGGGAGAGTTTCCGCTGGTTTCTAGCAGAAGGGCTGATTGAAGAGTTAGAGAGTTTTTCCCCTATTACTGATTATACAGGTAAGCTGGAGCTACACTTCCTGGGGAAGGACTATTATCTCAAAGGGCCGAAGTACACGGTCGACGAGGCTAAGCAACGGGATGCTACCTACTCCCTGCAGATGTATGTTCCCACTCGGCTGATTAACCGGGAGAACGGGGAAATCAAAGAAATGGACGTGTTTATTGGGGAGCTGCCCCTGATGACTGACCGCGGTACGTTTATCATTAATGGCGCAGAGCGGGTAATTGTCAATCAGATCGTCCGCAGCCCCGGCGTTTATTTTAAGGCAGACATCGACAAAACCGGTCGTCGTACCTACAACGCTAGTTTGATTCCCAATCGGGGGGCATGGCTCAAGTTTGAGACGGATAAGAATGGTCTGGTGTGGGTGCGTATTGATAAAACCCGCAAACTGTCGGCACAGGTGCTCCTCAAAGCGATGGGCTTGACTGACCAGGAGATTTTTGACTCCCTGACCCATCCGGAGTTTTTCCAGAAAACGATCGAGAAGGAGGGACAATTTGACGAGGAGGAAGCCCTCAAGGAACTCTACCGTAAACTCCGCCCTGGTGAACCGCCCACAGAGACGGGGGGCAGATTACTACTGGAGTCCCGCTTTTTTGACCCCAAACGCTATGACCTGGGGAAGGTAGGGCGCTATAAACTGAATACTAAGTTGCAGCTCAATACCCCAGAAACAGTACGGGTGCTGACTAAGGAAGACATCCTCAAGGTGGTTGATTATTTAATCAATTTGGAGTTTGATATTGGCACGGTAGATGACATTGACCATCTGGGGAACCGCCGGGTGCGATCGGTGGGTGAATTGTTGCAAAACCAAGTGCGGGTCGGTCTCAGTCGCTTAGAGCGTATCATCAAAGAACGGATGACCGTATCTGATGCCGACAGCTTGACTCCTACTTCCCTGGTCAATCCCAAACCCCTCGTGGCAGCGATTAAGGAATTTTTTGGCTCTAGCCAGCTGTCCCAATTCATGGACCAGACCAATCCCTTAGCGGAATTGACCCACAAGCGTCGTATCAGTGCCTTGGGACCGGGGGGACTGACTAGAGAGCGGGCGGGCTTTGCCGTGCGGGATATTCACCCTAGCCACTACGGACGCATTTGTCCCATTGAAACTCCTGAAGGTCCCAACGCAGGGTTGATTGGTTCCTTGGCTACCCATGCCAGGGTTAACAGCTATGGCTTTATTGAGACCCCTTACTACCGCGTGGAAAATGGCAGGGTAAGGCGGGACTTGCCCCCTGTATATATGACCGCTGACCAAGAGGACAAATACCGTTTGGCACCGGGGGATATTCCCACAGATGCGGAGGGGAACATTACGGCAGACTTAGTACCAGTGCGTTATCGTCAGGAGTTTGATACTGCTCCCCCTGAACAGGTGGACTTTGTCAACGTTTCCCCTGTCCAAACCATCTCTGTAGCTACTTCCCTGATTCCCTTCCTGGAACACGATGATGCCAACCGCGCACTCATGGGGTCCAATATGCAGCGCCAGGCAGTGCCTTTGTTGCGCCCAGAACGCCCGCTGGTGGGTACTGGTTTAGAAGCCCAAGCTGCCCGCGATTCCGGTATGGTGGTGGTCTCCCGCACTAACGGCGAGGTGGTCTATGTCTCAGCTACGGAAATCCGCGTCAAGGACGACGAGGGCAAAATCCATACCTATACCCTGCAGAAATATCAACGATCGAACCAGGATACCTGCTTAAATCAAAGACCGATCGTGTTTGTAGGCGATCGGGTGCTAGCGGGACAAGTGATGGCAGACGGCTCAGCAACAGAAGGAGGGGAACTAGCCCTGGGGCAGAACGTCCTGATTGCCTATATGCCCTGGGAAGGCTACAACTATGAGGATGCTATCCTGGTTAGCGAGCGGTTTGTGTACGACGATGTCTACACTTCCATCCACATTGAAAAGTTTGAGATCGAAGCGCGCACTACCAAGTTAGGTCCTGAGGAAATCACTAGGGAAATTCCCAATGTGGGAGAAGATGCGCTGAGGAATTTAGACGAGCACGGCATTATTCGCATAGGTGCTTGGGTAGAGGCGGGGGACATTCTGGTGGGGAAAGTGACCCCCAAGGGTGAGTCCGACCAGCCGCCAGAGGAAAAACTACTGCGGGCAATCTTTGGGGAAAAGGCGCGGGATGTACGAGATAACTCCCTGCGGGTACCCAACGGCGAAAGAGGCAGAGTGGTGGATGTACGCATCTTTACCAGGGAGCAGGGGGATGAACTACCCCCAGGTGCCAACATGGTAGTCAGGGTCTATGTTGCCCAGAAACGCAAGATCCAAGTGGGGGACAAGATGGCAGGTCGCCACGGTAACAAGGGAATCATCTCCAAGATTTTGCCCAAGGAAGATATGCCCTACCTAGAGGATGGTCGCCCTGTTGATATTGTCCTAAATCCCCTGGGGGTACCGTCACGGATGAATGTGGGACAGATTTTTGAATGTCTCTTGGGCTGGGCCGCCCATAATCTGGATGTTCGCTTTAAGGTCGTTCCCTTTGATGAGATGTATGGCGAGGAGGCTTCGCGGCAGTTGGTGCATGGTAAGTTGGAGGAAGCTCGCAAAGTGACTGGGGAAGACTGGATTTTCTCCCCGGAGCATCCTGGTAAACTCAAGGTCTACGACGGACGCACAGGGGAACCTTTTGACCAACCCGTGACTGTCGGTATTGCCTACATGCTCAAGCTGGTGCACCTAGTCGATGACAAGATTCATGCCCGATCGACGGGTCCCTACTCCCTTGTTACCCAACAACCCTTGGGTGGGAAAGCCCAACAGGGGGGACAGCGATTTGGGGAGATGGAGGTATGGGCACTGGAAGCCTACGGTGCTGCTTACACCTTGCAGGAAATTCTCACAGTCAAGTCCGACGATATGACGGGTAGGAATGAGGCGTTGAACGCGATCGTGAAAGGCAAACCTATCCCCCGTCCAGGCACACCGGAATCCTTTAAGGTGTTGATGCGGGAGTTACAGTCCCTTTGCTTGGATGTGTCGGTGCACAAACTCTCGGAGGACGGCAACCAACAGGATACAGAGGTGGACTTGATGATGGATACCACCCAGCGACGGATACCCCCCCGTCCTACCTATGAAGCTTATCGCGGCACCCTCGATGACGACAGCGAAGATTAAATAAACTTGGCAGGAGACTTGTGATGACCAGAATGGAACAGCGGTTTGACTACGTCAAGATTGGCTTGGCATCGCCGGAGCGCATTCGCAAATGGGGAGAACGGACTCTACCCAACGGCAACGTGGTAGGAGAAGTCACCAAACCGGAAACCATCAACTATCGTACCCTCAAACCGGAGATGGATGGCCTATTCTGCGAGCGCATTTTTGGTCCTGTAAAGGACTGGGAGTGCCACTGCGGAAAATACAAGCGGGTGCGGCACCGGGGGATTGTCTGTGAACGTTGTGGGGTGGAAGTAACGGAGTCACGGGTACGCCGCCATCGCATGGGCTACATTAAGTTAGCTGCCCCTGTCACCCACGTTTGGTACCTGAAGGGGATTCCCAGCTACATGTCCATTTTGTTGGATATGCCCCTCAAGGATGTGGAACAGATTGTCTATTTCAATTCCTACGTGGTGATCAACCCTGGCATCAGAGCAGCGGAGGCAGGAACTGTAACTAGTGCTACTCTCAGTGAGATCAGGGTCAAGGGGGAGGGGGGAACGGAAACTGTCTATCGTCTCCATCCCAAGCAGGTGCTGACCGTGGCAACGGGAGATGTGGTGGTAAAGGGGCAGGTGCTCGCCACAACCTACAATTTGGAGTACAAGCAACTCCTCTCAGAAGACCAGTGGATGGAAATCGAGGAGCAAATCTACAGCGAAGATGAACCCCTGGACGGCATTGAGGTCTCGATCGGTGCTGAAGCCATCAAAAAACTGCTGCAGGACATCAACCTGGAACTAGAGGCGGAAAAGCTACGGGAAGAGATCAGTCAATCGAAGGGACAAAAGCGCACTAAGCTGATCAAACGCCTGCGGGTGATCGACAATTTTGTGGCGACGGGGGCAAAACCGGAGTGGATGGTACTAGATATTATTCCCGTGATTCCCCCAGATTTGCGTCCCATGGTGCAGTTGGATGGGGGGCGGTTTGCCACTAGTGACCTAAATGACCTTTATCGTCGGGTGATCAACCGCAACAACCGTCTAGCTCGCCTGCAGGAAATTCTTGCCCCCGAAATTATTGTCCGCAATGAAAAACGGATGTTGCAGGAGGCGGTAGATGCTCTGATTGACAACGGCAGACGGGGCAGAGTGGTGGTAGGAGCAAATAACCGCGCCTTGAAATCTCTCTCGGACATCATTGAAGGGAAACAGGGGCGCTTCCGTCAAAATCTTTTGGGCAAACGGGTGGATTACTCTGGACGATCGGTAATTGTTGTTGGTCCTAATCTAAAAATCCATCAGTGTGGATTGCCCAAGGAAATGGCGATCGAGTTATTCCAGCCCTTTGTCATTAATCGGTTAATCAAGCTGAATTATGTCAACAACATCAAAGCCGCCAAGAAAATGATTCAGCGGGGCGACCCTTTAGTGTGGGATGTATTGGAGGAAGTAATTAGCGAACACCCTGTGTTGTTGAACCGGGCACCTACCCTACACCGCCTGGGGATTCAAGCCTTTGAGCCGATTCTGGTGGATGGGCGGGCAATTCAGTTGCATCCCCTGGTCTGTCCTGCCTTCAATGCTGACTTTGATGGTGACCAAATGGCAGTGCATGTCCCCCTTTCCCTGGAAGCCCAGGCGGAAGCGCGGCTATTGATGTTAGCTTCCAATAACATTCTCTCTCCTGCTACGGGCAGACCAATCATCACCCCCAGCCAAGACATGGTGTTAGGGTCCTACTACCTCACCACGGACAATCCCAAACGCCCGAAAACAGAAGACCGCTTCTTTGCCAGCTTTGAAGATGTGATTATGGCATTTGAACAGAAGTTAGTACATATCCACGACAAGATTTGGGTGCGCTACGACGGAGAAATTGAAGGGGACGGGGAAGATAAATCTAACCCGGAACAGGTGATTACCGATGACAATGGTAACGTGTTGAAGATATACAAATTTCTGCGGGTGCGGGAGGATGCCCAGGGGAATTTGATCTCCCAATACGTGCTGACTACCCCAGGTCGGGTCATCTTTAATCACACCATTCGCCAAGCCCTGTTGCAGTAAACAAAGAACGATCGTTCTTGTATTTCATGGAACATAAGGGGGAGCTATGACCACGATACGTAAGGTTGCCGATACATCCATGACCTTAGCTGAGTTCTTGGAGTATGAAGATGAAACTGACTACCTGTACGAATTAGAGAATGGGAAACTAGTTAGGGTGCCAACAGAAAGTCAACTCAATCACCAGATTGCCATATTTTTGTTAGTGACATTTGTGCGTCTTGGTATTTCTGAGAAACTGCTAGGACTTAAGACTGAAATCATCGTTTCCAGCAAGACCGTCCGCATACCTGATTTGGTGCTCATCTCACCAGTTCTGTACGAACGAGTGCGGGGGAATAAGCGTTATCTCATCACCCTGGATATGCCACCCCCGGAATTGGTAGTAGAAGTAGTCAGTCCCAGCAGCGTCAAACAGGACTATGAGGATAAACCCGCAGAGTACAGTGCTAGAGGCATTCCTGAATATTGGATTGTTGATCCCCTGGCACAGAAGGTGACGGTGTGGCAATGGCAAAACAATTGTTACAAGGAAGCAATTTATACAGGGGAGGAGCAAATTTTGTCGTCGTGGTTGGGCGAGTTCTCTTTAACTGCCCGCGTTTTGTTACAAGGGGGTAGTCCCTAGATTGATCCATGGCTGCCAAAGTAGCAGTCTTACAATTGAAAGACCTGATCTTACTGAGGGGGGAAAAATGACTAATCTAGCCTACAGCAACAGTACAACCGATCGGAGGTTGTCTATGGATAGTTACTAACACACAAGTCTCGCCCTAACTCCCCAGGGTTAGAGATTTTCTTTTCTGCCTGTATCGACTGTTCCTTTTATTGATTTTGTGAAAGAGAAAAACGACTATGGAAAAACAGCCCAAACTGCCCAAGTTTATCAATCACATTGTTGGTAAGAAAGACCTGCGCAATCTCATTGCCTATGCCTTTACAGAATTTGGCACTGCCCGATCGGCAGAAATGGCAGACCAGCTCAAGAATTTGGGGTTCCGCTATGCTACTCAGTCGGGGATTTCCATCAGTGTAGAAGACTTGGAAGTACCCCCTGTCAAACGGCGCTTGTTAGCAGAAGCAGAGGCAAAAATTGAACAGACCAAACAGCGCTATGTGAGAGGGGAGATTACAGAAGTAGAGCGCTTCCAAAAGGTGATTGACACCTGGAACATGACCAATGAAGAGCTGAAAAACCAGTTGATGGAAAATTTCAAGGTCAACAATCCCCTCAACTCTGTTTACATGATGTCTATATCGGGGGCGCGGGGGAATGTGTCCCAGGTGCGGCAATTGGTGGGGATGCGGGGCTTGATGGCTAACCCCAACGGCGAAATCATCGACTTGCCCATTAAGGCGAACTTCCGCGAGGGTCTGACAGTCACAGAATACATTATTTCTTCCTACGGTGCGCGCAAAGGTTTGGTGGATACAGCCCTGCGGACGGCTGACTCTGGTTATTTGACTAGACGTTTAGTCGATGTCTCTCAGGATGTGATTATCCGCGAAGTAGACTGCGGTACAATTCGGGGCATTCCCCTGCGAGCAATGCGGGATGGCGATCGTGTAGTGGTGAAGTTAGCCGATCGTCTATTTGGGCGAGTGCTAGCGCGGGATGTCCTGGACCCCACCCAAGGGGAAGTGGAAATTACTCTACCCATTACTGCCGCTGACAATAGGAAGTGGGCGATACCAGGGCGGTTACTCGATCGGGAAGAAGCCCTCACCATTTTTCCGCCGGAAGACGAAACGGAAGAACTACGCACTGACCCCAACACAGGCGTACAGAAACGGGAGAAGTTTTGGGTACTGACCGCTGCCACATCCCTCAAATTGGCAGAAAGATTTACTACTGTACCAGCGCGGGCTATCATTCCTGGCGCTCACCGCAACTGCGATGTCAATGACGAACTCTCTAAAAAAATTGACAAAAAAGGGGTAGAGGAAGTAATTGTGCGCTCGGCACTCACCTGTGATGCTACCCGATCGGTTTGTCAGCACTGTTACGGTTGGAGTTTAGCCCACAATCGGCTAGTGGACGTGGGAGAAGCGGTGGGAATTATTGCCGCCCAGTCCATTGGTGAACCTGGCACCCAGTTGACCATGCGCACCTTCCACACTGGGGGAGCAGTGATGGGGGAAGTAGCACAGCAGAAATCTGCCCCCTTCGATGGCACAGTTAAACTGCCCAAAAAACTCAAACTCCGTCCCACCCGTACCCGTCACGGTGACGATGCCTTCATCGTAGAAGACAAGGGGGAAACGGAAGTAATCATTGCTGGTAAAGACCAGGAAGACCGCTTCACCGTCGTGCAAGGTTCTCTTTTGTTTGTTAAAGATGGGGAGAAGGTGAAAAAAGATACCCTAATTGCAGAAATCCCCGTTGCCGGCAGATCAGCCCGCAAGACTGTGGAAAAAGCCACCAAGGACCTGACAACAGATGTAGCGGGAGAAGTCTATTTCGATCGTCTCATTCCTGAAGAAAAGAAAGACCGCCAGGGCAATACCAGCTATGTAGCAGCCCAGGGTGGCTTGTTGTGGGTATTAGCGGGAGAGGTGTACAACTTACCCCCAGGGGCAGAACCGATTGTGCAAAATGACGATCGGGTAGAGGTAAACAGTGTCCTGACAGTGACTAACTTTATTTCCGAGCACGGCGGGATTGTGCGGCTCAACCCCTCGGTGCATAAAAATGTCTTGGAAGTAGAGATCATCACTGCTTCTGTAGTTTTGGATCAATCCCGTATTGTGGAAGAACATTTCCAGGGACAGCGGCACTATATCCTGGAAACCCCCAGTGGCCAAAGGTTCTCCCTCATGGCGACCCCAGGCACAAAGGTATCCAACAATCAGGTGATTGCCGAACTGATCGACGACACCTACAAGACCAAGAGCGGTGGCATCATCAAATATGCGGGCATTGAGGTGGCACGGCGGGGGCGCAGCCTCAAGCAAGGGTTTGAGGTGGTTAAGGGAGGTACAATTCTGTGGATTCCGGAAGAAGCCCAAGATGTCAATAAAGACATTTCCCTGCTGCTAGTGGAAGACGGACAATACGTGGAAGCAGGCACAGAGATTGTCAAAGACATCTTCTGTCAAACCAGCGGTCTTTTGGAAGTTAAACAAAGGGATGACATTTTGCGGGAGATCGTCATCAAACCGGGGGATTTTTACATTGTCGATGACCCCCTCACAGCGGAACAAAAGCATGAAATGCTAGCCTATCCTGGCACGGAGGTCATGCCTGGTATCGTCGCCCAGGACTTGCGCTACGTGGAATTTGTAGAAACTCCCGAAGGACCGGGCTTGTTGTTACGACCTGTCGAAGAGTTCCATGTCCCCGATGCTCCTGATGTTCCCAGTCAAGAATCTAGCCAAAAGTCGGGTCACTCCATTGGTCTGCGGGCAGTGCAGCGCATCACCTACCGCGACGGCGAACGGGTGAAATCGATCGAGGGGGTGGAATTATTACGCACACAACTGGTGTTAGAAATTGACAGCAATGCACCCCAACTAGGTGCGGATATTGAATTTGACGACACTGATCCCGATAACCTGCGACTACGACTGGTGATTTTGGAATCCCTGGCCATCCGCCAGGAAGACCCAGAGGAAGAAGCCCTGGAAAACACTACCAAAACCCGCCTCCTGGTCAAAGACGGGGATTACATCGAAGCCAAAGCTATAGTTGCTCGGTCAGAAATTCTCGCCCGCCAGGCAGGGACAGTGCGGGGGATCAAGAAGGAAGGGGAGTTAATTCGGCGGTTGTTGATTATGCCGGATAATGCCAGTTTGGCCATTCCCTGTAAGAACCCCCAAGTCCAGGTGGGCGACTTGGTACGCTCTGGTGACCCTATTGGCTCTAAAACCGTCACCCCCGAATCAGGTCAGGTGATTGCGGTAGAAGCCGATCGCGTTATCCTGCGCAAGGGTAGACCCTATCTCATCTCCCCTGGGGCGGTACTGCAGGTGCAACATGGGGATTTGGTGCAACGGGGGGACAATCTGGCTCTCCTGGTGTTCGAGCGGGCAAAAACGGGGGACATCATCCAGGGTTTACCCCGCATTGAAGAGTTACTGGAAGCCCGTAAACCCAAGGAAATGTGCATATTGGCACAGCGGGGTGGCAGAGTGGAGATGATCTATGACGGGGAAGAGGTAACTGCCATTCGCATCCTGGAACCCGATGGTCTGTTTACCGACTACCCGATCGGTGTGGGGCAGAGCATTGTGGTGGTAGATGGCGAAGAAGTGAAACCCGCTACCAGATTGACGGATGGTCCTGCTAATCCCCACGATATTCTGGAAATTTTCTTTGCTGTCTATAAAGAAGACCCCCAGATCATTGCCCTGGCGCAGAAAAAACTCAATGAACTGGAGGACTTTTTCACCGACCGCGAACCAGCAGCGATCGAGACCGCCCTCAAATGCTTGATCAACTACGAGGCAGCACGGGAGAGCTTCCAGCGCGTGCAGGAATTTCTCGTCAATGAAGTCCAGTCAGTGTATCAGTCCCAGGGGGTAGACATTGCCGACAAGCATATTGAAATCGTGGTACGGCAGATGACCTCTAAGGTTAGGATTGAAGAGGGGGGAGAGACCACGCGCCTGCAGGGAGAACTGATTGACCTCAATCAGGTGCAGCAGATCAACGAAGCCATGATCATCGCCAACCGCGCCCCCGCCGAGTATACCCCTGTTTTGATGGGGATTACCAAAGCCAGCTTGAATACCGATAGCTTTATTTCTGCCGCCAGTTTCCAAGAAACGACCAGGGTCTTAACGGAAGCAGCGATCGAGGGCAAATCCGACTGGCTACGGGGCTTAAAGGAAAACGTGATTATCGGGCGCTTAATTCCCGCGGGTACAGGCTTTAATGCCTATGAAAACAACAGCGAAGAACCCCACCGCGATCCTGCTATCCTCCTAGAGGAGGTAGGGGATGATGTAGTCATTGACGATACCACTGCCCGTAACTATTCCCTCGATCGCTTCCCAGAGGAGCTGGTGGACGACAATTCTAAATTCGACGACGAAGAGGAGGACGAGTATGTCTGAGCGGCGGAGCAATCTCCTAATCCCGATCAGCTTACTGCTGGTGGCGGGGGCAGGGGGTTACGGAGCCTATTACTTCTACCAACAGCAGCAGGGGGCAAGGCTAGACACAGTCGCAGAGCATGTAAAATTTGTGCCGCCGACAGCAGTGGCAGGACTGGCAGTCTCAGCTAACTTGGGTCATTGGCAGTCCCTAGAGCGGTTCCAAACCCAGGAATTGCAGGAAGCCTTTGCCGATGTACCCAAAAATTTTCTCTCCTCTGACCTAGATATTGACTTTGCCCGTGACATTCAACCTTGGCTAGGGGCTGTATTTGTAGGCATTTTGCCTCCCCCTGGGCAACAAGCCCTGCATCCTACTGTTGTGTTCACCCAAGACCAGAGTTCTCCCTCAGTGGGAATTACGGGGTCATTTATTGTTGTCATGGGGGTTAGGAATCGCAACAAAGCCGAGAAATTCCTGCAGGAGAAAGTCATTGCCAAGCTGCAACAGCCCCCCCAGAAGGCAGAATACAAGGGGAGCAAGCTATTCATCACCACGGATGGAGTATGGGCGTTTGCCGATCGTTATTTGTTGTTTGCTAATGACCGCCAGAGCCTAGAGGAGGGAATTGATACCTACCAGGGGGGGAAAAGTTTTACCCTACCGCCGATCGAACTTTCCCTCAACCGCCCCCTCCTGCACTTTTATATTCCCGACCTGAAAAGAGCTATAGCCCTAGCGGCCAAAACCACTCCTCAAACCATACCCCAACCGTTTCTGGAGAGAATAGAGGAACAGGCAAAGGCAATGGTCATCGGCTTGGGTGTAGAGGATACAGGTTTACGGCTGCAAGCAGTCACGCAGCTGGGAACAAAAGCGCCCAAATTCCAGCCCGCTCCTGGTAAAGTCATTGCCCATTTCCCTGCTGATACCTATTTTCTGTTTAGTGGTATCAATTTCAAGCAGGCTTGGCAGAACCTCCTAGAGCAGGCAAAGACGGAGAAAACCCAGCAGGAAGCAATCGATGAAATTCGTCAGGGAGTCAAGGACAACCTCAACCTCGACCTGGACAAGGACATTATCGCCTGGATGGATGGGGAGTTTGCCCTAGGAGTCATTCCTTCCGAGGAAGGTATCCTCAAACAAACCCGATCGGGTCTCGTGGCAGTGATCCAAACCTCCGACCGCAAAACCGCGGAAACAACCCTCAAGCGAGTAGATGAACTAACCCAAGAGTTGGGGTTCCCTGTCAAGGTTACTTCCCAGGAAATTAACGGCGTACAAGTACAGGAGTGGACATCCCCCTTTACCCCTGGCAGTATCCTTGCCTACGGCTGGCATCAACCGGACAGCTTGTTTGTGGCGATGGGCCCCCTAGCCAAAGTGATGACACAAAAACCATCCCCTTCCCTGGCCGACAGTGCTGCCTTCAAAGCCATTGCTGGCCAGTTGGACAGTCAGAATCAGGGTTATCTTTATCTCAACTTAGCCAAACTCTGGTCGATCTATGCCCAGGATGTGATTAGTCGTGTGCCGCCTACAGAGGCGAAACAGACACAAGCAGTTATGAACAGCATCAACGGTATGGCAGTAGCCTATTCCCAACCCAGCAGTGAACAGGCAAAGCTGGAATTATTCCTATCCCTGCGCACTAAGTGAGGGAATGGGCGTTTACCATAGCCTGTAAATCCTTGACCTGGGGCAGACGGCGTTCGGAACAGTAGGTCATCATGTATATCCCCCCCAGCAGCCTTACAGTGATGGCCCGCACGCGAAAGTCCTCTGTCAAAAACCAGCACCGCTCCTGTCCCTGGTTGGTTTCGTATTCCGTCTCGATCGTCAAAATGCCATCTTCGCCGAACCAGTAACGACTGACAACGGGAATTTTTTCCACATAGCCCTGATTGCGCAGGAGCTTGCCCTGATGTGCTCCCTGGGGAATATCCACTAAAATGGCTGCCTTCTCTGGGTCAGGAGTCTCTTCTTTGCCGTGTTCTTGCCACATGAAACTAGCGCCCCCCGCCGCTAACTGGGGGTCAACCCCCTGTTGGGCACACACCGCCTGACAGCGCTCATCCTCAGCTTCCAGCACCTCCACGTAGAGGAGAGATTCCCCTGACTGATCAGCAACCAGGTCAAAGTGATGTACAGACCTTTGGGTATACCATACCCCCTGGCTGTAACGGAAAAAATCCATCATGGTTTTGGGTGGCTGGAACATCAGGGAACACTCCGATACAACCTGACTACAGCAGGGCGACGGGGCGTACTACCTCCCCCACTAGCAATAATCGCTTGTTGGCGGCGAAACTCACTGACTAGGTACTCCATCGGCACCACAGACTGACCATAGTAACCATAGTAGTCCCCATACCAGCGGGGAAAACTTGCCCACACATTAGCGGTTTTGGCAATTGCCCGCTCAATCCTACCCGCCTCTACATCCTCCAGGGCACCCTCGCGGCGAATTAACTCGATCGCTGCTAGGTCTTGCCATTCTGGGCTAAAATCGGGCGCACCAATGCGGCGGGCAACATCATCCCAAGTAGTTTCCAAAAACTGGTAAGCACCGGCGGCAGAAGAGCAGAGCCTGCCACTACAGCGTATGCGGCGAGGATGGTCAGCAAAGTTGTAGAAGCGCGTCCCTGTGAACTCAATCTGGTAGCCGTCCTCGCTATCCGTGCCCTCGGCGTAGCGAATCACCCGGAGAAATGCCTGCAAGTTCACCGAAGCAGGGTAGGTAGGGTACTCGCGGGTATCCAGGTAGGAATCAACAACACCAGTAGTAGGCTTGGGCTTGGGTTTGGGTCGTACTGCTGGCGGATTACTGGGCAGGCCACTGCGGCAAAGATGGTTGAGATTGATGTACTGCCCTGTCGAGGTGATCATAAAGCAATCCTGGGCAGAGGCAGATTTGTCCAGCCCAGCAGCGGCAACCACCGCCGTAGTTAGCAAAGTCGCTACAGTTTTACGCATGCAGGATACTCTTCACACCGTTTCCCCACTATACCAGCTAGGGGCGGGCATATTCCAGTTTTTTCTGGGGTATGGTGGTAAACTGGGCAACAATCTGGCGGAATTCTTCTCCCTCGATCGTTTCCTTCTCAATCAGGACATCTACAAGGTAGTGCATGAGGGGAATATGGGCACTGAGAATGCGGTGGGCACGATCGTAGCAGTGGTTAACAATGCGGCGAATCTGTTGGTCAATCTGGCTCGCTACCGCCTCCGAGTATTCTGTAACGGGCATGAGGTCGCGCCCTAAAAATACTTCACTATTGGGACGTTCCAGAGCCGTCAATCCTAATTCCGACATGCCAAACATCGTCACCATTTGGCGGGCGCGGCGCGTGATCTGTTCAATGTCCCCCGCTGCCCCAACGGTTACCTCCGGTGCACCAAAAATCAACTCCTCTGCCACTCTGCCCCCCAAAAGCACCGTGATTTCATCGAGGAGAGAAGCATAGGTCATAAAACTGGGGCTGTAGTCTTCTGTGGGCAAGGGTTTCACAAACCCCCCAATGCCCCCACTGCGGGGAATGATGGTGATCTTGTCCATCAAAAAGGCATTTTCCAACAGAGTTTGCAATAGACCGTGTCCCACCTCATGGTAGGCAATCAACCGCTTCTTCACACTGTCTAGGAGAGGCTTCATGGCTAAACCAATCGTCACCCGATCGAGGGCATCGTCAATTTCTAGGTTGGTAATGGCTTCCTTACGGCGGCGGGCAGTCAAAATAGCCGCTTCATTGAGGAGATTCGCCAAGTCTGCCCCCGCAAACCCAGGCGTACGGCGAGCAATTGCGGCGAGGGAGACCTCATCCGCCAGCCGTTTATTGCGGGCATGGACTTTCAAAATTGCCAACCTGCCGTTGTAGTCGGGGTAATCCACCACAATTTGCCGATCGAACCTGCCCGGACGGAGCAAAGCCGCATCCAAAACATCGGGACGATTAGTAGCCGCCAGAACAATTACCCCTGTATTTGCCTCAAAGCCATCCATCTCACTGAGGAGTTGGTTAAGGGTTTGTTCCCTTTCATCATTACCCCCCCCGAGACCGGCTCCCCTCTGCCTACCCACGGCATCAATTTCATCAATGAACACCAAACAGGGAGCATTTTCCTTCGCCCGCGCAAATAGGTCCCGCACCCGCGATGCGCCCACCCCCACAAACATTTCCACAAATTCTGACCCCGACAGGGAAAAGAAGGGAACACCCGCTTCCCCCGCGATCGCCCTTGCCAAGAGCGTTTTACCCGTACCAGGGGGACCAATCAACAACACCCCCTTGGGAATGCGTGCCCCCACCTTCTCAAACCGTTCCCGGTCCTTGAGGAAGCTCACCACCTCCTGTAGTTCTTCCTTAGCTGTATCAATCCCCGCCACATCGTCGAACACCACCCCTGTCTTCGCTTCTGGCGAAAAGCGGGCACGACTGCGCCCAAAATTGAGGGTCTGAATTGGTCCGCCAGGGGCATTAGCAAGGCGGCGCAACAACAACATCAAAACCAGCACAAATAACACCGTTAGACCGATAGAGACGAACAATCCCCCCCCAGAATTGGCAGGCTTAGGGGGAACGACACCAATATCCACACCATTTTGCCGTAGAGTTTTAATCAGATTGCCGCTATATCCTCTGGCGGGCAGGTCAACCGTAACTCGCTTGCCATTTTGCAGAGTGACAGTAGCCCTGGTATCCGTCTTGTGGTTTTGTTCGATGTCAATCTGTTTGACTTCTTTATTCTCCACTTTCTGCAGAAATTCACTGTAGGTCAAATGTGCTGGAGTCTCCCGCATCTGTGCTCTCACCGTGCCGCAGACTAAGCCCTGGGACAGGACAGTTGCCAATACCAAACCCCGCAGACCCTTCACTGTATTTGACTCCTAAAGGTTAATGAATATAGTGTAATCCAGCCGATCGGCATAATTCTAAGTTAAACTATCTAACACCTTAACTGCAGCAGCCTATGGCCCAGCGTAAAGTTACTCCTGGCTTTTCCGGCGAGGATTTTCTGCAAGCCCTCGATCGCCACGATTACAACTTTCAAGTAGGGCAAATTGTCAAGGGGAAAGTCTTTCAGGTGGATTCCCGCGGTGTCTATGCCGATATTGGCGGCAAATCCCCTGGCTTTCTGCCCATGGAAGAGATTGTCATTGGCATGGAGGATGTCTTTGAAGAGGTTTTTGCCCTAGGGTCAGAACATGAGTTTTTAATCATCCGTGACCAGGACGAAGAAGGGGAAGTCAAACTCTCCATCCGCCGCCTATTTACTAAAAAAGCCTGGCTGACTGTGCAGGAGCTGAAAAATGAAAATCGAGTTTTCCATGTGCGCGTGACAGGGGTAAATCGGGGGGGCGTAGTGGTCGATGCCGGCGGTATTCAGGGCTTCATTCCCCGCTCCCAGTTACTGGAACGGGACACCTTGGACAAACTAGTGGGACAGAATTTGCCAGTGGTGGTGATGGAGGTAGAGGAAGAGCGTAAACGTTTAATCCTTTCCCACCGATCGGCAGTGAAAGTGAGTACCTTCAGTCAGTTGGGCATTGGTCAGCTAGTGGCAGGTACGGTAACGGGTTTACGTCCCTTTGGCGTATTTGTCGATTTAGGCGGAATTAGTGCCCTCCTCCACAACAAGGAGATCAGCGAAAAAAATGTGGGGGATGCCTCTCGCCTCTTCAAAGTGGGGGATAGTCTGCGAGCAGTGGTGATTGAAGTGGATGAATCCCGCCATCGGGTAGGTCTGTCCACCAAAATTTTAGAACTGCACCCAGGGGAAATGTTGGAACGCCCGCAGCAGATTTTTGCGGAAGCAGAAAGCCGTCTGGAAAAGAATGTCAGTAAACTCTGGGACCAGTCTCCGTAGCAGCTCTTGCCGTAGCCCTTGACTTAGTTTACCCTAGCAGCAGGTTTGGGCAAAATCCTATGGTGAAAAAAGTACAATCTCTGGCGGTGGAGGTAACCGTAACTGTCAGCTACGAAGTCAGAACTAGCCCTACTGGTTGTTTGCTGTTTTCCCTGGTGCGAGCAGAATCTAACCCCAGAGAACTAGCTGCCTTTTTGGAGTCCCAGGAAGCATTTTACGACCTGGGTGTCAGTGCCACGCCAGAAGCAGTAGAAATTAGAACAATTGTAGAAGACTCAGACTGGCAGGTGTTGGAGGAAAGGATAGTAAACTTAGTAGAGGAAATGAAGGGGAAGCTGCGCCAAGCTATTCAAGCCTTCGATCGTCTGAAACAGTCCCAACCCCGCGACCGCACGATCGTGTTTAACCTTTAACTGTTGATGCGCCCTACCATGGGGGAACTAGGAGAAGCGAGCGGTTGAATTGGTATCCGCCCCGCCAAAAAGGCAAGACGACCAGCGATCGTGGCTAAACCCATGGCTTTGGCCATAGCTACGGGGTCTTGCGCGAGAGCTATTGCCGAATTGATTAACAAGGCATCTGCTCCCATTTCCATTGCCGCACAGGCTTCACTGGGAGTGCCAATCCCCGCATCAATCACCACTGGTACCCGCGCCTGCTCAATAATAATCTGAATGTTAGCTTTGTTTTTCAGACCCTGTCCTGAGCCAATGGGGGAAGCCAAGGGCATCACTGTCGCACAGCCCATTTCCTCCAATCGTTGCGCCAGTAAGGGGTCAGCGTTGATGTAGGGCAAAACCGCAAACCCCTCCCTAATTAACTGCTCTGCCGCTTTACAGGTCTCGATCGGGTCGGGCAAGAGATAGCGGTGGTCTGGGATCACCTCTAACTTAACGAAATTATTGTCCTCCTGCCCCAGGATTTTTGCCATTTCCCTGCCTAGGCGAGCTACCCGCACTGCCTCTTCTGCTGTAGCACACCCTGCCGTGTTGGGCAACATCCAGTATTTCTGCCAGTCGATCGCTTCCCCTAACCCCCCATGCCCTGCTACCTGTTCTTGCACACGCCGTACCGCCACCGTGATAATTTCGCAGCCACTAGCTTCAATTGCCTGGGTCATAGTACTAAAATCCCTGTACTTCCCCGTACCCGTCATCAAGCGCGAGCGGAAGGTACGCCCCGCAATCACCAGCGGTTGGTCAAGCATAGACTAGTCAGTTACTGCTGTAATCCATTCTAAATAGGTAGGACTACCAGCCACAATAGGGACTTGGATAATTTCAGGCACACTGTAGCTGTGATGGGACTTGATACACTCCTGCAGACGGGCAAAATTTGCCGCCCTGCCTTTAATGAGGAGGAGGTATTCCCCCTCCCGCTGCTGTTTGCCCTCCCAGGTGTAGTAGCTAGTGATGGGCAAGACTTGGATACAGGCTGCTAACCGCTCCTGCAAAATTGCCTGGGCGATCGTTTCTGCCTCCGCCACACTGCTAGCTGTGGTCATTACCAGGGCATAGGACATACTAATTTTCTTGGCTACTCGGGATGCTCTCCTTGGCGGTGCACAGACTCCTAATCTGTAGAAGTACCTGCAACCACTGCAGATTATAGTTGAGACTGTACCATGTCCGCCAATCCTCTCCCTGATGCTGCTGAATGATCTGATACAGATGGGGCAACCGTCGCCACTGCTTCTGGGAAAAGGTCTCAAGGAGAACGAGGCGGTCGTGGAGCGACCCCAGCACCTCCTGGGCGGTAGCCAGATGACGAAGACTGGGATTTAGTTCCTCACCGAAGTAGGGTGTGAAGCACTCCAGTTGGTAACGGGTTAACTTGAATAGCTTGCGCAAGTCATGGAGTTGTTTTTGTTTGCGTAGATTCCAATTGGGTAACAACACGGCTCTGAGACTAGGTAAGAGCAGCTGGGGCATCATCTCCGTTACAGCAAAATCCCCTGCCTCCTGCATATGGGGGTCTTTGAGCCAACTCCCGATCGTTTTCCGCGTCCGCCGGTAAAAAGGGCTGTCCAGCAAAGCAATCATGCGGTGAAAGTATTTTTGCCGTTGCCGTTCCCTCTGTGCCAAATATTTCTGTAACTGCACCTGCTCTACCTCTGGCAGCAAGGGCATATAGTTATTTGTCAAGGCCTGGCGCAGTACGTCCAAATCCCTCACCCTGCCCAGGATACGGCTGATCTGACCCAGTTTAGGTTCCTGCCGACGGATGCTGCGGGGCAAAATCGGGGCAAAACACAATAACCCTGACCGCAGTCGCCGCAAGCCCACCCGCATCTGATGGAGTGCCTCTGGGTCTTGGTCTGCCCGTACTCCCTCCTCCTGCTTAACCCACTTGCGATAGTAGCTCTTCAGTGCCTGGAGTGCACAGGAACCAATCGTTGCCTCGTTCATTTTTGCCCTCTAGGTTAAGAATAGGTTAAATGTAGGTAAAAGATTATAGTTCAGGTTCCGAAAGTTTGGTGGTATTATTAAGATTTGGTACAAAATTAATTCCTATGGCAGAGTCCAAAATTTATCTACGGGGCGTGCGTGCCTATGGCTACGTGGGCTTGCTACCGGAGGAAAATGTCCTAGGGCAATGGTTTGAAGTGGATGCGGAACTATGGGTAGATTTTCTGCGGGCAGCCCAGAGCGATGATATTAACGACACGATCGATTACCGCCACTGTATCAAGACAATCGAGGATTTAATCAAGACCAGCAAGTTTGCTTTGGTAGAAAGATTGGCAGGGGCGATCGTGACAGAGTTGTTGAAAGATAAACGCATCACTAAGATTCGCCTAAAGGTGATTAAGCATCCCCCTATTCCTAACTTTCAGGGTTCGGTTGCCGTAGAAATTTACCAAGAAAATGACACCCTGGACTGTCCCTCTCTAGAAGAGTCAGGGAGCGACAATTACATTACTGCGGTTTACACCGATGGTTCCTGCACAGATAATCCTGGTCCAGGGGGATGGGCAGCTGTGGTCAAGTTTAGTGATGGCAGCAGCAAAGAGTGGGGGGGGAGAGTAGAACGCACTACCAATAATCAGATGGAATTAGAAGCTGTCATTCAAGCCCTAAAATTTTGCCAACCTTATCTCCAGAAACAAAAAATCCCTCTCTATACAGACAGTCGTTACATAAAAGACGGTATTACTACTTGGATCAGAAACTGGCAGAAAAACGGTTGGTTAACCAAGGGAAGGAAGCCTGTGAAAAACAAAGAGTTTTGGCAGAGACTGCAAGCTCTCAACCATCCCAACGTAGAGTGGCACTGGGTAGAGGGTCATGCTGGTAACCTAGATAACGATCGGTGCGATAGACTGGCCCGCGCCTTTGCCCAAGGGAAGTTAATTAATTAATATCACTGAGCGTATGCCAAATTATCGGGTGGAAATCTACGACAAACGATCGGGGCAAACCTATACAGGACTGGTATCTGACCAGGAATACATTCTTGATGCTTTAGAAAAACAGGGAATTATTTTACCCTCTGCCTGTTGTGCGGGCGCTTGTACTACCTGCGCTGTCAAGATCAAAGCAGGCACGATCGATCAACGGGAAGGGATAGGCTTATCCCGCTATTTACAGGAGCAGGGGTATGGACTGATTTGCATTGGTTATGCCCGCAGCGACCTGCTGTTGGAAACTCAAGCTGAAGATGAGGTCTATCGGTTACAGTTCAGTCAGAACTATCCCACCAAAAAGCCGTGGTTTTCTTTTTCCTGGTTGCGCCCTGAGGCAGACTGATAGGTTCTGCAAATATAAACCTGTTGCAACAAAAAACAAAGAATTGAACCTGCCGCTACCACGGACAGTCTTAAGGGTAGTTGCTCAACAAAACCAATGGTTGCCCAATCCGGTTCCATAAACTCACTATCACCTGTAGGGCTGACAGATGGAGAACTCATCCACCGATCGTTGGGGGGTGACACCCATGCCTTTCGTCTGTTGTATCAACGACATCATCCCAAGGTACGGTCTCTTCTGTTTCAAATGTGTGGCGAGGAAGTGTTAGATGATTTGGTGCAAGAAGTGTTTTTGCGGGCATGGCGCGGACTAAGGCAGTTTCGCGGCTCTTGTCAGTTTTCTACCTGGCTCTATCGCATTGCCTGGAATGTAGCTACAGACCAAAGACGATCGTTTGCCAAACGGAATCAAAAACATATTCCTGTACCTGTAGAAGGCTGTCATCATCTGCCTGATCCGGACAACACTCCCTCTCTGCAGCATCTCCACTATCAGCAAATTCTCTATCAGGGATTAGACCAACTGTCCCCTGAGCATCGGGCTGTTATAGTCTTGCACGATTTGGAGGAAGTTCCCCAAAAAGAGATTGCGGCGATTCTTAAACTACCGATCGGTACGGTGAAATCTCGTCTGTTTCATGCCCGCCAAGCCTTGCGGCAGTATCTTATCAGTCAAGGAGTAGAACTATGAAGGAAGACGATGCCCTTGTGCAATTTATCCGCACTTATCGACTAGAAGTACCTCCCCCCAGAGAGGAGTTAGAGGAGAAAATCATACAACAACTGACCCCTCGTTCTGCTGTTTTCCCCTGGTTACCGCTACTGATTGGTACAGTGGTGGTGGGGGCTGGACTCTTTGGTTTTGCTCGCTTTAGGCAGTGGCAGGTGGCACAAACTGAGCTAGATACTAACAGTTTGGAAGCCGCCCTCATGCAAAATTGGGAGGTAGCTACTGCCCGATCGGAAGATTCTCTCTCTTATCTCTTTACTGATCAGGAGGACAAATAACATGAAACATCTTACTTCTTTATTCTTACTGTCAGCACTGACAATTCTGCCTTTGACCGTCTCTGCCCAACCCTCCCCGCCGGAGCGAGAGTTTCCCCGTTGGGAAGAAAGAAGAGGCCGTCTGCTAGAGGAACTGAATCTGACACCACAGCAAAAACAGCAGCTAGAGGTGATTCGGCAACAGCGCCAGGGAGAATTGGCAGACCTGCAACAGCGAAAACAACAACTGCGGCAAGAGATGGATCAACTCCTTAGTTCCAATGCCCCTGAACAACAACTGCGGGCTAAATTCCAAGAAGTTCAAGCAGTCAAATCCAAGATGGCGGAAATTCGCTTTGAACAAATGTTGGCAATGCGCCAAATTCTCACACCTGAACAACGCACCAAATTCCGTGAGTTGATGAGTCAACGTCCGCCTATGCGTCCCCGCCGTTCATTCTAATCTGCTAGCAGGGGAAAAAAGTGTCCTACTGGCCCCTGCCCCCTCCCGATCGTCAGACTGTGCTCGATCGCTTTTGTCACATATGCCTTCCCTTTCTTAACCGCTTCTAATAGAGAAAAACCGAGGGCTAAGTTGGCAACGATCGCTGCTGATAGGGTGCAGCCAGTGCCGTGGGTGTGGGGGGTAGGGATAGCTTCCTGGGGGAATAGTTCCATCTTTTCGCCGTCAAAGTAGACGTCCGTGCCTTTGATTGGTACTGTCATACCGCCACCCTTGACTAGAACCGCTGTCTTTGTTTTTTTATGTATCTCTTCTGCTACAAATTGCATATCATCGATCCCGTTTATATCCCTACCTGTCAACAACTGCGCTTCATAACGATTAGGCGTGATTAACAAAGCTAGAGGTAACAGCCGGTGGGTGATAGAATCAATAGCCTCTTCATCTAACAATTTTGCGCCCGTGCGGGAGACCATCACAGGATCAACTACAACTTGCCGCCAGCCTTGACCGACTATTTTCTTAGCCACTAACTGGACAATTTCTGATTTAAGCAGCATGCCCGTCTTTAGGGCTGCCACTTGCATATCAGCAGCAACTGCATCAATCTGAGCTGTAATCAAAGACAAAGGCATAGCCTCAACGGCGGTTACACCTTGGGTATTTTGGGCAGTGACACAGGTAATGGCACTGGTACCGTGCACACAGTGAAAGGCAAAGGTTTTCAGGTCAGCCTGGATACCAGCCCCCCCGCCGCTATCAGAGCCAGCAATTGTCATCACTACTGGCGGTCGCTCCATATCTCCGTTCACACAGCTATTCCATTTTAGCAAACTGCCCCGCTTCCCCCAAATTAGAAATAAAATAGCTATATCTGTGATAACATCGTAAAAGTTTTGTAGACAAAGTATATGGGCTTGGGGCGTACTCAATGCCAGGTTTTCGATTTGTTGCAGACTCCTGTCTGGATCCTTTGCAAAGGTGAAATTTGGTATGCCAATCTGCCAGGGCAGAATTTATTAAAAGATGCTGGTCATTTTTCTGACCTGCAAGCCGGGAGCAAAGTGACAGAATGGATACTCACTATAGCAGGTAGTAGCTATCTTTGCTATGTCACACCAGTAACGATCGAAGCAGGAGAAGATGCTCTCTTGGTGGAAGCCTGTCTTGACCCCCGCCATGAACTCATGCTGGAAGCTACCCCTGATGCTGTCATGATTGCTGAAGCTGATAGTGGTAAATTGGTGCAAGCAAATGCAAAGGCGTTTTCTCTGACTGCCAAAAGACCGGAAGAACTGATTGGCATGCATCATAGCCAGCTCTACATTGAAGAACAGAGAGAGGAGGCGCAAACTGCTTTTCAGGGCAGGATTGGTGGTTGGTATGAAGGTCTATGCATTCCTCGCCCCGATCGTTATCCTGTCCCCGTCAGCATTTACAGCACTCTGTTTGTGGTGGGAGGTAAGAAATATATCTACAGTTTCTTGCGGGACTTAACCAGACAGCAACAAATAGAGACAGAATGGCACAATACCCTAGCAGAGTTAGCAAAGAGAGAAAATCAGCTAAGCATTGCTCTTTCCAGCGCCAGAGGTGTTTGTTGGGAATATGAAATTGCTACGGGAACGGTAGAGGGGATTGGTACCTTTCAGGTTGGAACTTGGCGCATGGATGCTTGGCGAATGACTTTAGAGGAAAGTCTAGACCAAATTCACCCATTGGATCGACCGATTTTGGAGAAAACTGTGCGTACTCAATTTAGGACAGGCGGTTCTTTTCTGCAGGAAGTCAGGCTGGCAGATTTTGCTATTAACCAACGTTGGTTTTTAGTCAGTGGTCAAGTGTTACTTGATGCTACAGGTAGACCCGATCGGGTGGTAGGCATTACGATTGAAATTACCCAGAGTAAACAGATAGAAATAGAATTACAAAAACAGCGCCGTTTGATGGAGTGGGTAATGACTAACATACCTGCTTTTATTGGTGTAAAAGATAGCCAAAGTCGATATATTTATGCTAATGAAAACCTGCTCAATTACCTGGGATTATCTCTAGCAGACGTGGTGGGCAAAAACAATTGTGAAATTTATACGCCAGAGCTAGCTTTTACTTTTGACTATATGGATCGACAAATTTTGGCTACCAAGAAATCTGTGCAAACAGAGATGGCAGTCAATAAAAATGGTATCGAAAAAGTTTACCTAGTCACCAAGTTTCCCCTCCTCAATGAACAACAGGAAGTGGAAGCGATCGGGGGTATCGTCACAGACATCACAGAACTAAAACAGGCGGAAGATGCAATGCTGCAGAATCAGTCCTATCTGAATTGCTTGATTGAAATCCAACAACAATTACTGATGAATGAGGACAGAAAGTGCTACCCCCGTATCTTGCAACAACTAGGCGAAACAGCAAAGGCTTCGCGGGCTTATATATTTGCTAATCACCGATCGGCAGATGGGCGGCTGTTAACTAGCCAAATTTATGAATGGTGTGCCCCTGGCATCAAACCGCAAATTGACAACCCTGAGCTACAGAATGCTGACTTTGAGGCATATTTCCCTAGCTGGGTAGAACAACTCTCACGAGGGACAGAGGTTGCTTGTATTGTATCTGAATTAACAGAGTTAGGACGACAGATTTTAGAATCCCAGGATATTCAGTCAATTCTGATTTTACCCTTGTTTGTCAATCAAGAATGTTGGGGATTTATAGGGTTTGACAATTGTGTTTCTACTGAACCTTGGTCGGAAGGAGCTTTAGGACTGTTAAGGGCAGCTGCTAGTGCTATTTCTTTCCACCTGGAACGCCAGGAAAACCGCCATGTCTTGATTGAACAGCGCCGCAGAGCGGAAGAAGCCAACGTTGCCAAAAGTCAATTTCTGGCAAACATGAGTCATGAGTTGCGGACACCCATGAACGGGGTAATTGGTCTGACCAGTATTTTGCAGACTACTAATCTAACCCCAGAGCAACAAGATTATGTTCGTACCATTCGTCAAAGTGGGGAAACTCTTCTGACTCTGATCAACGACATTTTAGACTTTTCCAAAATAGAGTCAGGCAGGATTGAATTAGAAATGCAGGATTTTAACCTAAGACACTGCGTAGAGGATGCTATTGACTTGATTTACCCCCAAGTAGCGCAAAAGGGGCTGGAATTACTCTACTTATTCGACTCTAATGTGCCTCTATGGATTCGATCGGATGTGACAAGGCTGCGACAGATTATTCTCAACCTGTTGAGTAATGCTGTCAAATTTACTGAGAAGGGTAGAATCACTGTCTTTGTGTATGTTGCTAAGCAGATTAGTAGCAAAGAAATTGAATTATCCTTTGCTGTGATCGATGAAGGGATTGGTATTCCTGCCGATCGGTTACAGGATATTTTTGATCCCTTTACTCAAGCTGATTCTTCAATTACCAGACGTTACGGTGGCACAGGTTTGGGTTTATCTATTTGTTATAGACTGACTCAGTTGTTGGGTGGTAAGATGAGTGTGGAGAGTACAGAGGGAGAGGGTTCTACCTTTAACTTTACTATTAAAGCTGAGTTAGCTAACTGCCCCCATCTCCCAGCCCCACTGCCTAGAAGAAAAATTGCTGTCTCCGTCCAGCAAAATGATATATATTGCATGATCACTTCTATCCTGAATAGCTTGGGAATGGAGCTTATATCTAATCTTGAGCAAGCCGATGTTTTAATTACAGATGATTTGCAGTCAGCTGCATCTATACCAAAAATCTTCTTATTGGAGTACGGTGAGAGTTATCCTTTTCCGCTATCACTTAGTAAGCCGATTCGTTATGATACTCTATACGGTTTACTAGCTCAAATATTTTTACCGTCAGTTACTAAAGCATCCCAGGATTCTGCTATACGCAAGTTAAGTCAATTCCCTCTACGTATTTTGGTGGCGGAAGATAATGTAGTCAACCAGAAGGTCTGCCTGAAAATGTTGGAAAAGTTGGGCTATCAGGCGGAATTAGTGGCTAATGGGTTAGAGGTACTAGAGGCCCTAGACCGACAGGTGTATGATGTGATTTTACTGGATATCCAAATGCCAGAAATGGACGGGCTGACGGCAACTAAACTGATCAGGGAACGATCGGGCTATCAACCCTGGATTATTGCTCTAAGTGCCGATGCCCAGGCGGAAACTGCCCGCCAGTCCTTCGAGATTGGTGTTAACGACTACCTCACAAAACCAATTCGCATAGATGAAATGTCGGTAGCTTTACAGCGTGCCTACCGCCGTCGCCAGGACGGTCTGTAGCGTGGTATCCTAAAAGCAGTTTGTCGAGCTGTCCATGAAGTTATTCGTTTACCATACTCCCGAAGCGGTTCCCCCTGGTACACCCGACTGCGCGATCGTAGTAGATATTCTGCGGGCAACTACAACTATTGCTACGGCTTTGGCAGCGGGGGCGGAATTTGTGCAGGTATTTGCCAGTTTGCATGAACTAGACCAAGTGGGTAACTCCTATCCCCCTGGGTATTGCCTGCGAGCAGCAGAGCGGGGCGGCAAACGGGTAGAGGGCTATGACCTAGGCAATTCTCCTCTGGACTATACTCCCGATCGGGTTAAGGGGAAAGGGATTTTGCTCAGCACGACCAACGGCACTAGGGCACTGCAACGGGTCAGTCATGCCCCCCAGGTGTTAACAGCAGCCTTCGTCAATTTGGCGGTAATTACGGAATTAGTACAACAACAGCAACCTGAAACTGTATGGGTGGTAGGGTCGGGCTGGGAAGGGAATTTCTCCCTGGAAGACACAGCTTGTGCAGGTGCGGTAGTGGATCGCTTGACCGATCGCTATGACTTGGGGAATGATGAGGCGGTAGCAGCCCATGCCCTCTATAGTCAGTGGCGCCATGACCTGGAAAAGATGTTCTACCAGGCAACCCATGGTCAAAGACTGTTGCGCCTGCAGGGGGAAGCCGACCTAGCTTATTGTGCGCGGTGCGATTTACTCAGGGTCGTGCCTTGTCAGAAGGAGATGGGGGTGTTGCGGGCACTCTAGTTAGCCAATCCCTACCGATACGAACAGTCACATCCGATTCAATGTCCCCCGTGGCTTCTAGCACAATTTCGCCTATCCCTAGGGCTGCCCTTACTTGCTCAGCAACTTCTCGGTCCCCGGACTGGGCAATGATGAGAGTGCGGTCTATTGGCTTTGTCCAGCCTGTTTGGGTGGAAAAAACTTGGGCATAGCCCCGATCGGCTAATTTTTGCACTAGGGAATTGACAGCAGAGGAAGAACCTAAACTATCTTGCACAGCAACGCGAATATGGGCAGGTGTCGTGTTGTCTGTTGCTTCCTCGTCGGGGTAGTAGTTGACTTGGAAATAGCGGTGCATCATCTGCTTAATGTGGCGACTATCTGGCAGCCAGTAACTTAAGTTATACTCTGCCTCGGTGCTAAACCGCCCTGGCAACATTAGCATCTGCACATTAGACCGATCGGTTTTGTGGGCAAAGGCTACTAGCACTAGCATTTCCTCAATCGAGAGATTGGTATCGAGGTTGTTTCGCACAACTTCCAGCAGTTGGGGCACTCTCTTCACTGTTTCCAGATTGAGCTTTTGTTCCAGCAAAGCCCGGATGAGCATCTGCTGTCTTTGCAGCCTGCCAATGTCACCCAAGTCATCCTGACGGAAACGCATAAACTGGATGGCTCGCTTGCCGTCTAAATGCTGCATTCCCTTCTGCAGATTGATATATAGACGCTGGCTGTCGTCCCGATATTGCATATCGTAGGGCACATAAACATCTACACCCCCCAAGGCATCTATGAGCTGAGCGAAACCATTGACATTCACCCGCACATAACGATCGATGGTGACATCATTGAGTAATTTACTGACAGTTTTAGCTGAGAGAATTGCCCCCCCCACAAAATTAGCAGCATTGATTTTACTGAGACCCACCCCTGGAATTTCCACCTGAGTATCGCGGGGAACAGAGAGGACAGTAATAGTTTGGCTGTGAGGGTCAAAGCGGATAAGCAGAATAGTGTCACTTTGCCCATCGAGATTGCCATCCACTGTTTCCCAGTAAGTATTGTTGACGGGTAGGGGGCCCGCCCCTGGTAAGTCAGAGGTCAGAACCACCGTACCCAGCACCAAGATGTTAACAGGACGACGCAACTGTGCCACATGGACTATACTGTCCTCTACGACAGCAGTAGGTGTCCTTTGAAAGGGACGGCTGCTGACAAACAAAGCAGTAGCAGCTCCCAATCCTCCCGCCACAAAGGCTAAACAGACAAGCAGCCAACGTAGGCGCACAGCCCCTAACTTTTTTACCTTCGTAATCACGTACTCCTCACTGGGGTTCCAGGACTTTGCCCAATTCACTATACACTACAAACTCCTGGGGTAGGAACCAACTGGGCATCAACAAAATCGGTACCTCCAAACTGGGCACACCAGAACGACCAAATACTCCCAACTTGCCCTGTAAAAAACGCTGCAACAAACGATCGAAGGAACGACGACTCTCCCGCAGGGGCAGTTTCTCACTCTCTTTTAAGCCAAATTTTGCCCTGGCAGCGGCACGTAAATCTATCTCCACTTGACTTTGTGTCCCGATCGCATCTACTAACTTATTCTGTAGTGCCTGTCTGCCGGTAAACACCCGCCCGTCCGCTACTTCTCTTACGACTTTGGGGTCGAGGTTACGCCCTGCCGCCACATCAGCAACGAATTTTTCGTAGGTGTCCTGGATTAAACCCTGCAGCAATTCCCGCTCGCTATCGGACAGCTTGCGGTAGGGGGAAAAAATATCTTTGTAGGGTCCAGTTTTGATGGTTTGGGGTTCTACACCCAGCCGCTCTAGGAGCTTTCCCACATTAAACCCGCTTAAAATTACACCAATACTGCCTGTTAAAGTGCCATCGTTAGCATAAACCCGATCGGCAGCACTCGCTACATAGTAGCCCCCACTGGCAGCCACATCGAGCATACTGACGTAGACAGGTTTTTTTTCCCGCAGCCGCCGTACCGCTTGGTAAATTTCTTGACTAGCCGCTACTGTGCCCCCTGGGGAATTGATAGACAGGAGTACACCTTTGACATTATCTTCCTCCAGAATCTCTAGGAGACGGTCGCGGACATCCAAGGTATTGGGGTCACTAGTAATGGCACCGGTCAACCTTACTATTTCTAGGTGATTTTCCTGGGTAGGGGGAACCAGAACCGATCGTTGATTCTTGAAGCCCACTACGGCGGAGACAAAGCAGATAACCACGAGGAGGAGAGCCAGCAAGCGATTAGTTTGCATAGAAAACCTCAGTAGAGGACAGAGGCAGAAGCTGCAGTCAACTCCTGCCCAGTAGTGTTACTAACGTACTTTAGCGTAGAAGATACCCCGCAGTTTTACTTCTTTGGGTTCAAAGGCACCAAATTCTGTATCTGAGGGTTGCTCACACTCAAAGGTACCGGCAATTTCCCTAGTGTTGCTATTGATTTTCTCAATTTGCATAGAGAGCTTGCCCTTCATAAATTCATCTTTTTTGATACTGGCTTCAAATTCATCCCGCTTAGCAGTGAGAGCCTCTGCAGCATCGTAACCAATAGCCAGACCTCTACCCTTGGGGTCAATGAAACTAGCTCCACGATAGGTGGGCACCTCTGTTTCCCCTTCAAAATCTACGGCGGTGGTCAAACCAATCAACCCGGGTTGGGATACAGCTTTGTAGTTCTTGATAGAAAACAAAAACGCTACTCTCTCTCCCCCTGGCAATTGCACAGTGATCGGCTGATAGTCCAATCCCTCTTTCTCTTCCAAGACGAGACTGCCATCAGGTTGGAGGGTGACTGTAGCTTTGATGAAATCTAGGCTAGAAGTAGCACGGGTAAGGAGCTTGGTGGGGACAAATTCAGGTTGACGGCGCTTATTGCTGACTTCCTCTTTGACAAAGAAGTTGGTGGGTTCTAAACAAAGATTGTAAATTTCGGTTGGCTTGCCCACTTCCAGAGGAATCACAGCGCGCCCGCGGGCACCCTCAGTCACATCGGGGCACTTGTTTGCCAAACCTGTCCCCAAAATTTCATCATAGGTTAGGGGCTTTTGTACAGCCTCAGCAGGGGCAATACCAAGTATTAACGACAGCACCAGGCAGAAAACCATGCCTAGCCGCCAAATCCAATTAAACCGCATAATTAACCTCTTATTAAAGACCGCTTTAGTTTAGCCTACTAAAATGTGCCGCACTTGACTATATACCTCTTTGACTTGCCAGAACAGTTAATCGGAGTAGCAGCCAACTTCGAGGAAACCTCAAGCCATTTCTGAGTGATGGTATCTTTGTACGCTAAGAAGAGGGTACGTTTACGTACTGCGAGATAAACCCTGTACCACCTGGATCGTAGTCGATCGTTAACGATAGCGAGGGTATTCTTCATAGGTTCCGAAACCAGTGTTGAGCGCCGGCGGCAACAATATGGAATCTCTAAAACACTTAGTTACCGCTAGAGCGACGGAGAGACAGGGATTTGAACCCTGGAAGGTGTTACCCTTACCCGATTTCAAGTCGGGCGCAATCGACCACTCTGCCATCTCTCCCTGTTTAATGTATTGTAGAACAAGTTGGGAGTTATCGTCATGGAGGGAGAGATCGCTGCCAATCGGTTCTTGGTCTGTGGTTTAGGCAGCTTAGGACAACACTGTGTGGCAGCCCTGGAGGAATTCGGTGCTCAGGTTACTGCAATCAGTGAGACCACGCCCAAAACTTGGGAAATTCCTGGGATGAAGGATGCTTTGGATTTATTTTTTGGGGACTGTCGCCAGGGGAAAATTCTAGAACAGGCAGGGATTAGGGAGTGTCGCGGTATCTTACTGGTCACTTCATCGGAGCAGGTTAATATTGAGGCAGCTTTTGTGGCACGCTCCCTTAACCCCCATATCAGACTGGTGGTACGTTCTGGTAAAAAACAGCTCAACGAGATTCTTGCCCAACACCTAGGTAACTTCATTGCCTTTGAACCTGACCAGCTACCCGCAGCAGCTTTCGCTCTGGCAGCCCTGGGAGCACAGACGTTAGGTTGCTTTAAGATAGACAACTACCTCTTGCGGGTAGTTAAGGGGCAGATTACCGATAGTCACCCCTGGCGGCAAAAATTAACCTTGCAAGAAATTAACCGCCCCGACCTGCGTGTCCTCTGCCACGAACAAAAGCACAAGTTACTCTATGCAGGGGACATTTTCCATGACTGGGAACCCACCGATCGTTTGGACACAGATGACAATGTTATCTACGTAGAGGTGTCGGACTATGCCTCTACCCTGGGCACAAAAGACAAGCTGACCTTCCGCCATTGGTTAGGGATGGTTCTCGCTGCCCTCAACCCCCGATCGTGGCAAAGGAGGATCATAGAATTCTTTAGATGGACGGGGCAGGATAAAATTCGCACGATCGCTGCTGGCTGTTTCTTTTTGGTGTTGGCTCTGGGAATTTGGGGCACATTGCTGTTTGGGATGCAGGGGGTGTCTCTAGAAAATGCCTTTGCTACCACGGCGACCTTGATTTTGGGGGGATATGGCGATATTTTTGGCGGCATTACTGACCGTGTGATCGTGCCCCTCTGGTTACAACTGTTTGCCCTCCTGATGACGCTGACAGGGATTGCTTTAACGGGGGTACTCTACGGTCTGCTTACAGATAGCATTTTGAGTTTGCGCCTACGGTTTTTGTCCCGCCGTCCGCCGGTGCCCGATCGGGATCACGTGGTGCTTGTGGGATTAGGGCAGGTGGGGCAGAGAGTAGCAGAGTATTTGCAGGAGTTCCGCCAGCCCTTGGTCGCCCTGCATGGGGAGGAAGTGGACAGTACGGTGTTACCCCAGGTGCCGGTTATCACAGGGGACTTAAAGCAATGCCTACAGTCCGCTAACCTTGCCACGGCTAAAAGCATCATTACTGTCACCGATGATGAAATGACTAATCTGGAGTTGGGTTTAGTTGCCCAGAAGGAAAATCCCCACCTAGACCTGGTGATTCGTACCTTTGAGCCGCGCTTTAGCAGTCATTTATCACGGTTATTGCCCCATGCTCAAGTATTATGTGCCTATGCTCTAGCGGCAGAAGCTTTCGCTGCTGGTGCCTATGGGGAAAATGTGCTCAGTTTATTTCAGTTGCGGCAACATACAATTTTGGTGACGGAGTACACAATTGAGGCAGGGGATACCCTCCATGGCAAGTTGATCACAGAGGTTGCTTACGGTTACGGAGTCTTCCCTGTGCTATATCAATCCCGCACAGGTCAACCTACGCCTCTACCCAGCTACGATATTCGCTTAAAAGTAGGCGATCGGTTAATTGTGTTGGCGACTACAGATGCACTGCACCGTATCGAGTTGGGTAGGGATACAGCCCAAACACGGCGTTGGCGCTTGTGTGTAACTGAGGTCATGGACCGCCGCCACTTGGCTAGTGGGGTAGACACTATTGTCCGCATCACAGGCTGTCAGTTTGAACAGGCAAGGGAAGTGTTCCGCCATCTGCCAGGGGAACTAGATGTGCTATTGTTCAAACATCAGGGGTTACGTTTAGTGCGGGAGTTAGCTAGTTTGCAGATCAGTGCCCATCTCATAGAGGTGAGCTAAACTCGCTTTTAGCCCCTGGTAACCACTGCCTCCACGATCGCCTTTTGTTCTTCCCGATCGACCTTGGTCACTGCCCAGCGTAATGGTTCCCCTTCCTTTTTTAATTCCTCTTCAATTTGAGCGACCGTCAGAGGCTCCGCCAAAGAAATTTCTAGCTCTATATAGTGGGTAGTCATATGCCTGCCTAACAGCTTACGCCTATTTTACCAGACTGGCTACACCTTCTCCTACCCGATCGATCGCTTGCTCTATTTCTTCTGCCTCTACGATGAGGGGAGGGACAAACCGCACCACTTTTACTCCTGCGGGCACCAGCAGCAATCCCCGTTCCATACAAGCCTGCACCACATCACGGGCAGCGATCGGGCTATCTGGCTGTAATACCAACCCTTGAATCAAACCCCACCCCCGCACCTGAGCAATATGTTCGGGAAATTCTTGGGCAATCTTAGCCAAGCCTTGACTCAACTGCTGACCCCGATCGTAGGCATTAGCCACCAGATTTTGGTTGAGGACAGTTTCACAGACCTTCAATGCCACATGACAAGCGAGGGAATTGCCACCGAACGTACTAGCATGGTCTCCTGGTTCAAACACATCACAGTGGGACTTACAGACCATAGCACCGATGGGAATACCGCCCCCCAAGCCCTTTGCTGTCGTGAAAATATCAGGCTCAATGCCCAAATTCTCATGCCCCCAGAGCTTACCTGTGCGCCCCATGCCCGCCTGCACCTCGTCCAGGATGAGTAAAATGCCCCGCTCATCACAGAGAGAACGCACAGCTTGAAAATAATCCCGATCGCCAGGACAAACACCCCCTTCCCCCTGCAAGGGTTCCAGCAAAATGGCACACACCCGGTTGTGATAACGATCAAGGGCTGCCTGCAACCCCTCCAGGTCATTGTAGGGAATGTAGTCAAAGCCTGAGGGTAGGGGTGTGAAGTGTTTTTGATACTTGGGCTGACCCGTGGCGGTGATGGTAGCTAACGTCCTACCGTGGAAGCTGGCATGGGCCGAGAGAATTACAGGTTCATCAATCCCCAACTTGACATGGGCATACTTGCGGGCGAGTTTGATTGCTCCCTCATTCGCCTCTGCCCCCGAATTGCAGAAGAACACCCGATCGCCGCCAGAATGTTCCACAAGCCACTTAGCTAAAAGTCCCTGGGCACGCAGGTAGTAGAGGTTAGAGACATGGTGTAGCTGGTGGATTTGCTCCGTCAAAGCTTCGATCAACACAGGATGGGCGTGACCCAAAGTACAGGTGGCAATCCCCGCCACGAAATCCAAGTATTCCCTACCCTCACTATCCCACAGCCGACAACCTCTCCCCCGCTCAATCGCAATGGGAAACCTAGCGTACGTGTTCATCACATACCGATCGAATTCGGCAAAGTCGAAGGAAGTAGAAGTAGTTACCGCCGCTGTCTGAGTCATAGAGAGATTGCCAAGGGACTAAAACATTATAGGCAAAGTTACCAGGGAGAAGGTAGTTAATTTAGCAGATTAGTCCTGTTTGGGGGAAAATGCCTGACGGATGGTCAATAACACTAGCCCTAGTGCTACCATGCCAAAGACCATGGTTCCTCCCGTCCCCACTGCCAGCAGAGCGCTGCGCACCACCACACTCAATCTAAACGCCAGGTTATTGCCAAAAATAGGATTGACGGATAGTTTTTCCCCGATCGTGCTTGTCAACCAGTACAACGCTAGAGCTATAGCGAAAGCAATACTGGCACCAGTCAAGTTGCGCAGGGGTTTTGGCGATTCATCCATATTTGGGTGAGAATGTCTTTAGTTCGATCATAGCGATGAATTGCTGCCGCTGGGTCACGTTTCCTATCCGTCCGCCAGTTGTTGTAACATAACCTAATAGTTCCACCAGGTAACTTCTATGACCGATGTTGCTGTTTCCCGTATCCGTAATTTCTGTATCATTGCCCACATTGATCATGGCAAATCAACTTTAGCCGATCGGTTATTGGAATTCACGGGGACAGTGTCGCAGCGGGAAATGAAGGAGCAATTCCTAGACAACATGGAACTGGAGCGGGAGCGGGGGATCACGATTAAACTCCAGGCTGCTCGCATGAACTACACAGCAGATGACGGCAATTTGTATGTCCTTAATCTCATTGATACGCCAGGGCACGTGGATTTTTCCTATGAGGTTTCCCGCTCTCTAGCTGCCTGTGAAGGGGCACTCTTGGTGGTGGATGCTTCCCAGGGGGTAGAAGCCCAAACTCTAGCTAATGTCTATCTAGCCATAGAAAACGACTTGGAGATTATCCCTGTCCTCAACAAAATTGACCTACCTAGTGCCGAACCCGATCGGGTGAAACAGGAAATTGAGGAGTTAATTGGTTTGGACTGTTCCCAGGCAATTCTGGCATCAGCAAAAGAAGGAATTGGTATTAAGGAGATATTAGAAGCGATCGTTAAACAAGTTCCCCCCCCCAGAGATACAGTTAAGGAGCCACTGCGAGCGTTAATTTTTGACAGTTACTATGATGCCTATCGGGGAGTGATTGTCTATTTCCGTGTCATGGATGGGGAGGTGAAAAAAGGTGACAAAATCAAATTCATGGCATCGGGACGGGAGTATGAAATTACGGAATTGGGGGTCATGACTCCCCATCAGGTGCAGGTGGAAAGTTTGCATGCAGGGGAAGTGGGTTACTTAGCAGCTGCCATTAAGACGGTCGAACATGCCCGCGTAGGGGATACGATTACTCTGGCGCACAATCCTGCTGCTACTCCTTTGGAGGGTTACGAGGAGGCTAAGCCAATGGTTTTTTGTGGCATGTTTCCTGTGGATGCTGACCAGTTTGAGGAGCTGCGGGAAGCGTTAGAGAAATTGAAACTAAATGATGCTGCTTTGCACTATGAGCCTGAGACTTCCAGTGCCATGGGGTTTGGCTTTCGGTGTGGTTTCCTCGGTCTTCTCCACATGGAAATTGTGCAGGAAAGACTGGAAAGAGAATATAACCTCAACTTGATTATCACAGCCCCAACAGTGGTCTATAAGGTGGTGGATAACAAAGGGAACGTACTGATGATTGACAACCCCAGCGAACTGCCGCCCCCCCATGAACGCCAATCGATCGAAGAACCCTATGTGCAAGTGGAAATCATGATGCCTAAAGACTACATTGGCACCATTATGGAGCTGTGTGAAAATCGACGGGGTATCTACAAAGAGATGAAATATTTGAATGCCGATCGGGTTACGCTCATCTATGAATTGCCCTTGGCAGAAATTGTCACTGACTTCTTTGACCAGATGAAATCCCGATCGAAGGGTTATGCCAGCATGGAGTATCACATGATCGGTTATCGACCGAATGACCTGGTACGCTTGGATATTTTGGTAAATGAAGAGCCAGTGGATTCTCTCGCCACGATCGTGCATCGGGACAAAGCCTACTATGTGGGCAAGGCATTAGTAACGAAATTGAAAGAGTTAATTCCCCGCCATCAGTTCCAAATTCCCATTCAAGCGGCGGTGGGAAGTAAGATACTGTCACGGGAAAATATTCCTGCTCTACGGAAGAACGTGCTGGCGAAGTGCTACGGCGGTGATATTACCCGCAAAAAGAAACTCCTAGAGAAACAAAAGGAAGGCAAGAAGAGAATGAAAGCAGTGGGCAGTGTGGATGTACCGCAGGAGGCATTTATGGCAATTCTGCAACTTAACTCTGAGGGTTGATTTGGGGGTTAGAGGGGGGCAGGTAGGATAGGAACAGTTCTCAGCTTGACCCTATGTATAGCCCCCTGTTTGCTTTAGCTAGCTGGCAGTATTTCACGCAGTCTGACTGGTTAAGGATTGTTCATCCCAGTTTGGCAGTTACCTTTGTCTTCCCCATAGTTGGTGTTGTGGTCAATTTTGCCTGGTTGACTCGTCAAAAAAGATTAGAAAGAAATGATAAGATTGCCGCGGGCGTTGGTGGAGAGCATCTGCGCCTTGGTAAGATTCTCACTGCTGCTGTAGTGGGTAGTTGTCTATTGGGGCTGCTACATCCCACTGTCAAATATATCATCAAAAATGACCTGGGGAGTAAAGCGCCTTTTCAGGTAGTGTTTCTGGTCTTGATGTTTGTTTTAACGATCGGTTCTCTGGTGATTCTCTACCGAGCCAGGGAAGCAATTTGGCGTTACCTATTTGCGGTTTTAACCAGTTTGGGAGTATTGGTCATAGGATTTCAAGATTTGCTGCTGAGAAGGGCAGGATTCGGGGCGATTTTTCGGCGGGACAATGAATGGTATCTCTCCCACTTTTACTTTGGCACAGCAGTCACCATCCTGATGATTATATCCCTAGCGATCGTGCCTGAAATTTACCGCGATCGGAGTGAGAAAGTGCGCCTTGCCCATGCTTTAGTGAACACATTTGCTGTTATTCTATTTATTGGTCAGGGCTTTACGGGAGCACGGGACTTGTTGGAAATTCCTTTGAGCTGGCAAGAACCTGCCATCTGGAGCTGTGACTTCCAGAATCGGGTGTGTGGGGGGCAAGGTAAATGAGACTGGTAGGGCGACTAATTTTGCTAGTGGTATTGGCGTTTTGCACTTGGGGATGTGCGCAAATAGGCGGTGGTAACAAGATCAGTGATGCGGAACTAGAAGCAAAAGTGGTGGAGGTGATCAAAAAAAATCCCCAAGTAATTCTGGAGTCAGTACAGAAATACCAGGAGGAGCAAGCCAGAGCACAAATCCAACAAAGATTTCAACAAGTGGTGGGACAACCAACTAATATCATTCGTCAATCCCCTACAACTGGTAGCCCCGATCGGAAAATTGTCCTAGCAGAATTCTCGGACTTTCAATGTCCCTACTGTGCTCGGGCTCATACTACTGTCAAGCAATTTATGGAGAAACACAAAAATGAAGTGACCCTCACTTACAAGCATTTTCCACTGCAGAGTATTCATCCCGAGGCGTTACCTGCGGCTAAGGCGAGTTGGGCAGCCCAACAGCAAAATAAGTTTTGGGAATTTCATGACCAGTTATTCACACAGCAGCAAAGGTTGGGGGAAGGATTTTATGTGGAACTAGCCCAAAACCTGGGACTAGATGTGGACAAATTTAATCAAGACCGTCAGAGTCAAGTTGCTGAAGATGCGGTAGTAGCTGACTTTAACCTGGGTAGGGAATTGGGTATTCAAGGTACGCCTGCCTTTTTTATGAACGATCGGTTTCTTTCGGGGGCAGTTTCTCTCCAAGAATTAGAGCAGTTGTTAGCTGAGGTGAAGAAATAACTGGTTTTGGTCGATAGGACAATTAGGGCTAAACCATTTATTAAATGGGCAGGGGGTAAGACACAGCTGTTAGACCAGTTTGTTAATTATTATCCCCGTGAGCTGAAAGAAGGCAAAATTAGAAATTACATTGAGCCATTCTTGGGGAGTGGAGCGGTATTCCTACACATTGTGCAACAGTATCAAATCGAGAGTGCCTATCTATTTGATGTGAATAGGGATTTGATTCTCACTTATTTAGTAATTCAGCAACGACCTGAGGATTTACTAACTGTCCTAGAACAATATCAGAAAAACTACGAGGGCACCCCCCTAGAGAAGCGCAGGGAGCTATTTTTAGCAGTAAGGCAGGAGTTTAATAGGAACCGCACACTGATGTCTCCCCCGTACCATAAAGTACCATCTGACAACTGGATTGCCAGAGCTGCCCAATTTATTTTCCTCAATAAAACCTGTTACAATGGTTTATTTCGCCTCAATTCTAAGGGAGAATTTAATGTCCCCTACGGTCGTTACGACAAGCCAAGAATTTGTGACCCAACTAATATATATGCAGTGGCTAGGGCATTACGGAAAGCAGAAATACACTACGGCATCTATAGTGATTGCTTTAATCTAGTTACAGCAGATTCTTTTGTTTACTTCGATCCCCCCTACCGCCCCATCAGCCAAACAGCAAACTTTACTACCTATACAGGTACAGAATTTACTGATAAGGAGCAATTGGAGCTCGCGAAATTCTTTCGGAAACTAGACCAAACCAAGGGAGCAAAACTAATGCTGTCTAACTCTGACCCTAAAAATGAAAACCCCCAGGACAATTTCTTTGAAGAAGTCTTCTGTGGCTACAACATCTTCCGTGTTCATGCTGCCAGAGCTGTCAATTCTAAGAGTACCAAGAGAGGCAAAATCCACGAACTACTGATTACCAACTACGACCCCTAACTTTGCTCTGCCATGAGGTGGGGAATTTTTACCACCAGCACCGAACACTTGGAGTTGTGAAGAACGTAGTTGCTAGCACTGCCCTGAATCAGTTCAGTAATTCCCTTCAAGCCTCGATGTCCCATAACAATTAAATCTGCCTGCCACTCCTCTGCTACTTCACAAATTGTCCGCCCTGGACTGCCGTAGTTTTGGCTGTATTCTGTGGGTACGCCCCTTGCCCTAGCCTGGTTGGTCAGATTATCCAAACGACTGCGGGTAGATTCTAACATTTGTTCCCATTCTTTGCGGTACTTTTGCATCAGGTCATCATACAAAGCGGGGTAATAATCAAGGGTGGAAATGCCATGAAAGACAGGACCATATTCTTCTTCAGGAGAGAGGACATGGAGCAAACGCAACTCACTTTTGTTCAACTCCGCCAGTTCCAAAGCACGGGCAAATACTTGATCCCCTCTGGGGTTATTCTCGATCGCTGCTAAAATTTTTTTGTACATAACTCTCCTCTCCTAGCTCCCTCTTCAGTCTAAAACTTTACGCCTCTAGTAACAGTCAATTTTTGTAAAGGAGATAGGCTATAATTAAAGCCACTGTTTTATGGTCAGCTATGGTGCAGGCAATTCTTTCCCAATTACTCGATCGGGTACGTCCTTTAGTACAAGAGGCAGAGGCATTTTACTTGACTAATGAAGACACACCCATTGAATTTGAGAATAACCGTCTCAAAAGCCTACAAACTAAAGCCAGCCAGGGAATTGCTCTGAGGGTGAGGGTAAACGATCGGGTTGGTTTTGCCAGCACTACAGATGTCAATCGTTTGGAAGAATTGATCGATGCTGCCATCCAGACGGCGGAGATTGGGGAAGAAGCCACTTTTAGCTTTGCCAGTGATAACTCTTCCTATGATGACTTACACGCCTCTACATTTCAGCCCCCCTCTTTTGATAAGTTGGTAGGTGTGGGGGAAAAGTTGATTGAAGGGTTACGCTCCTATAACTCAGAAATTATGGTCAGCGCCGACTTTCATATCCGTTCTGTGCACAAGGCTTTGGCAACTACAGGGGGGACATTCAGCCAGCAGCAACGGCAGGTAGTTAGTTGTACCCTAGGGGGCAATTTGGTACAAGGGGAGGATTTCCTGCAGATTTATGACTACGAAGTGGTGCGGGAAGGTGAGCCTGACTACGATGCCATTCTGGAGCGAGTTATCCAAAAGTACCGCTGGGCAGAGCAAATTACCACCATCGAAAGTGGCGCTATGCCTGTGCTGTTTACTCCCCGCGCGGTGGCGAGTGTAATCGGCGGCTTGTTTAATACAGTCCTCTCGGGGCAGTCGGTGGCGCAGAAGGCTTCCCCTCTCGCGGATAAGGTGGGGGAGAAGTTATTCGATCAGCGTTTGACGGTCTACGAAGACCCCACGATCGGTGTCAGTGCCTGTCCTGTAGATGATGAGGGTACGCCGACGCAAAAGAAGACATTTATTGACCGCGGTGTGGTGCAGGGTTTTTACTGGGATAGGAAATGGGCAGCCAAAATGGGAAGAAGTTCTACGGGCAATGGTTTTCGGTCAGGCTTGAGTCGCCCTACTCCCGCCACTTGCAATTTGTGCTTTGTTGCAGGGGATGTTCCCTATACAGATTTGCGGAGAAAGATGGCCAAGGGTCTAATTGTCGAGCAGGTACTGGGAGCAGGACAGTCCAATCAATTGGCAGGGGAATTTTCTGTCAACTTGGCTTTGGGCTACAAAGTGGTAGACGGAGAAATTGTGGGGCGGGTCAAAAATACAATGGTGGCTAGTAGTATCTTTGAAGCCTTCAACCAAATGATTGATATGAGTAGCGAGCGGGAGTTAGTAGGGGGAAATAGCCTTATTCCTGCCATTTTGTTCGATCGGATAGGGGTAGCATCTAAGGGCTAGACATTACTGCGCAGGGCTACGATCGGGTCAAGTCTGGCTGCTTGGCGGGCGGGAAATACGCCGAAGAACAGTCCAATGGCACTGGAAACTCCCACCGCTAACCAAATTGCTCCCACGGAAATTGTGGTTTCTAGAGGTGTAAGGGCAGCCACTAGAATAATACCGCCAATGCCTAAACTGGTACCTAAAATGCCCCCGATCGTGCCTAGGATTACTGCTTCAATTAAAAACTGGGTGAGGATGTCTCTTTGGGAGGCTCCGATCGCTTTTCTCAGTCCTATCTCCTGCGTTCGTTCAGCCACAGATACCAACATAATGTTCATGATGCCAATGCCCCCCACCAACAGGGAAATACCAGCGATCGCTGCCAACATTGCCGTCAGAGCCGTGGTGACATTGCCCACAATTTCGATTGCGTCTTTCTGGGTGCGGATGGTAAAGGTGTCGTCTGTTTGATGGCGGAGTTTCAACAGATTTTCTACCTGGAATTTGGCAGCACTGACACTGCGATCGTCTTTGGCAGAGATGTTGATGACCTGAATGGCAATGCCGTAGGGAGAAGTATTACGACCACCTAAACGACTGACCATCGTCGTCAAGGGCAACAAAATGGTGTCATCTTGGTTGAAACCCAGGAACGCCCCCTTGGATTCCATAATGCCGATTACCTCATAGGCTGTACCCCGAATGCGGATATGTTGACCAATGGGGTTGATTAGGAACTGGACAGGGTTAGGAGAGTCCTTTTTACATTCCGTTTCCTTGCCAGGCACAGTAGAAGGCAAGCTGCCAAAGAATAATTTAGCTGTATCACAACCAAGGGTGACCACACGGGCGCGGCGCTGCAAATCCTGGTGGTTAAAAAATCTGCCCATGTAGGTGTCCACATCCCGCACCTGGCTGTATTCAGGAGTAGTGCCAATCAAAGGCGTAGTGCGGAAACGATCGTTAAAAGTAGCGCGTTCCGTCCCTCTGACTTCGGGGGCAACAGCTTTGACCGTGGGGACTTGTTGCGCAATGGCTTCCGCATCAGAGAGCACGAGGCGGGGGGGAGGATTGAGGATGTTGCGGCGGGTGCTGTCACTACCCGTGATGACGAACAGAACATTGGTGCCTAGGGACTGGAACTGACCAGCAGCATAGCGTTTACCCCCTTCCCCCACACCGATCATGGCAATCACCGAAGCGTTGCCAATCACTATCCCCAGCATGGTGAGGAAACTGCGCAAGCGGTTGGCACTGAGAGTCTGCCACGCCATTTTGATACTTTCGCCAATGTGCATCGCTCACCTCGAGGGTATCCCTTCCATCTTAGCCAGTAGACAACGGGAGTGTCTCACACTGCAGAACTAATTTGCCGAATTGCTTCCAACATCCCCCGCGCTTTGTTGAGGGTCTCCTGGTATTCCAAATGGGGTTGGGAATCTGCCACTATACCTGCTCCTGCCTGGACACTTACTCGTCCTTGGTGCACGATCAAACTGCGAATGGTGATGGCTACATTCAACTGTCCCCGAAAATCGTAATAGCCGTAGGCACCTGCGTAGGGACCACGCCGATCGGGTTCTAGTTCGTAGATGATCTCCATGGCTCTAATTTTAGGTGCACCGCTGACAGTACCAGCAGGAAAAGTCGCTTGCAATACATCCCAAGCAGTCTTGCTGGGCAGCACTTCGCCGACAACATTGCTGACAATGTGCATGACATGGGAATAACGCTCGATCGTCATCATTTCGTTCACCTTCACCGTGCCCGCACGACACACCCTACCCAGGTCATTCCGTCCCAAGTCCACCAACATCACATGTTCAGCAATTTCTTTGGGGTCCTGCAGCAACTCTTGCGCTAACGCCTGGTCTTCTTCGGGAGTGGCTCCCCGTTTGCGCGTACCAGCGATCGGTCTGACTAACGCCACCTTTTTACAGTTCTCTTGACTGGTATTTTCCACCTTGACCATCACTTCGGGACTGGAACCAATCAACTGCCAATCACCAAATTGCAGATAGGCCATGTAGGGGGAAGGGTTGATTAAACGCAGGGCACGATAGAGGCGGAAGGGATCGCCGCTAAAGGGAGTGGACAGTCTCTGGGAAAGTACCACTTGGAAGATGTCACCACGGCGAATGTACTCCTTAGCCTTTTCTACAGCTGCAGTAAATGCCGTTTCCGTGAAGTTGCTTTCGTAAGCGATGGCAGGCGCATCAGGGGTTAAAACTAGGTCATACCGATCGGTTAGGGGCTGATGTAGCTTGGCTATAGTCTCCTCTAGGCGCTCCAGGGCACGATCGTAGGCTATGGCAGGTGCGGTTTCCCTGGTATCAGCATAGACAATCACCCAAATCTTGCGCTTGACCTGATCAAAAACCAGTAACCGATCGAATTGCATCCACAAGCCATCGGGGAGACCGCAAGGGGGATGAATGGGCACACGGGGTTCTATCCATTTAATCAACTCATAGCCCCAGAACCCCACCACACCAGCGATACTAGGGGGCAACTGCAGCAAATGGACAGGATGAATATCAGCTAAACACGCTGCCAAGTGGTGGAAAGGATTACCCTGTAACTCTCTCTTGGAGCCATCGCGGTAAACCTGGACTGTCCGATCGCCGTAGTTTGCCAACCGCCACAGGGGGTCACAACCCAGCAGACTGTAACGCCCTATTCTCTCCCCGCCCTCCACCGATTCCAACAAAAAGTTGTAGGCTGAGCCTTGACAGACTCGATACCATGCCCCCACAGGTGTATCCAAATCCGCCACGAATTCCCGAAATACAGGAATAAAATTACCCCGATCGGTCAAGGCAAGAAACTGTTGGTAAGCATCCATAGGGACTGGCAGAGGGAGCAAACTTAGTATAACTAGTCATAGCGCCGATCGATGGGCCAGTGTTCCTGCTCTCCACCAATGTAGACCTTCACAATAGGGACATATTCCTCACTGAGGCGGTAGAGAGTATTGAGCAAGGTGTCTAAAGCGATGGCATCAGCCGTCCCCAAATCCACCCAACAGCGCGCCCAATTGCCCTCGTATTCCACATCACTGATATTGTGCATGACCGCCATCATTTCCCCCTGCAAACTATCGGAGTCATAGTCCAGATGACTGACATCCACCCCTGCTTCTAGCACCTGGAGGTTAGCCGCATTGAACCCTCCCAACTTCCCTAGCAAAAACCAGGAAGAAAACACCTCATCTATAATTTGCTTTTCCCTCTCTGTGAGATAGTCCTGAAACTCAATCCAAATCCACAGGTTGAACCAGTCGCACTCCCGAAATTCCACCCGCATAGATAATTGACTAATCCTCCTCCTCTTCTGGAAGGGTACTCAGGGGAAAAGACTCTGCCGCTTTTAACAACTCCGCTACTTCCTCTGGGGTCAGCTCTGCTAGCGTTTTACCTGCTAGGTGGGGACACAACATAGCAATCATCTGCCGATCGGTCAGCACTTGGTCTGCCCCCATCATCTCCCCCAACCAGAGCAAGTCAGGATCAACCGTCATCTAACCCCTAATGGCTTGGATAGCTGCGTTTACCCCCGCTCCTGGCGTGATTTCTACCCCTAGCATCTGCAAAGTCGCTTCCAGCGCACTAATGGCACTGAGAATATCCCGATCGCTGACATAGCCCAAATGCCCAATGCGGAATATCTTGCCGTTGAGATGGTCTTGACCCCCCGCCAGAGCAATCTGGAAATGTTTCTTCATCAGGGAGCGCACCTTCTCCGCCTCCACGTTGACGGGAGCTACAGCAGTAATGGCAGGACTAGCACAGTCATCACTGGTGAAAAGAGGCAACCCCAGCGCTCTAACTGCACTCCTCACCGCTGCCCGATGCCGACTGTGGCGAGCAAAGATGTTTTCCAGTCCCTCTTCCTGCATCATAGTCAAACTCTCTCGCAGAGCCACGATCATGTTGACAGAGGCTGTAAAGGGAGTGGTGTTCTTCTGCGCATCCTTGCGAGCTTTGCCCAAGTCCAGGTAGTAGCGGGGTAGGTCAGCCCGTTTGTAAGCCTGCCATGCCCTCTCTGACACTGCCACAAACCCCAACCCAGGGGGAATCATATAAGCTTTTTGTGACCCCGACCCGATCACATCGATACCCCACTCATCCATAGGCAAGTTGGTTGCCCCCAGGCTAGTGACCGCATCGACAATAATCAGAGCTTCCCCGTGGGCTTTGACGTGACGATTGATGGTTTCTAGGTCGTTAAGTACCCCCGTAGAAGTCTCACTGTGGGTGATGATCACCGCCTTGATGGTCTTGTCTTTGTCTGCCTCCAACTTCTCGCGGAACACCTCGGGGTCAAGGGGCTTACCCCATTCTGCTGTGATGCGTTCTGTGGTGAGACCATAAGCCTCGCACACCTCTGCCCACCGTTGCCCAAATTTGCCGTTTTCCCCCACCAAAACCCGATCGCCCTTGGAGAGAAAGTTGATAATGGCTGCTTCCATCGCCCCCGTGCCACTAGCAGTGAGGATCAAGACATCGTTTTGGGTCTGGTGTAGCCACTTGAGCTTGTCTGTGACATCGGCAAAAATCTGGCTGAATTCACTGGAACGATGACCGATCGGGTGTTTTGCCAGAGCTAGCAATACGCGTTCAGGAACGGGAGTGGGCCCTGGAATCATCAACATCAACTTGTCCTGCATAGGCACTCCTTGGGCAAAGGTTAGGTAGTAATTATACTGAAGGGGCAGGGGCTGTGTCTAGGATAACTAGGTTGTCACGGTGGACGACAGTGGGTTCACCTTCATAGCCAAGAATATCGCTAATTGCCTCTGACTGACACTTCTGAATCTGCCGCACTGCCTGGCTATTGTAGTTGCTGATGCCTCTGCCGATTTCTCTTCCCTCCTGGTCAACCAAACTGACACAATCCCCGCTGTCAAACTCCCCCCGTACCTCCACAATCCCTGCTGGTAACAACGATTTGCCCTTGGTGGTAACAGCAATCACGGCTCCCTCATCTAACACCAGTTCCCCCAGGGGGATCATGCCGTAGGCAATCCAACGCTTGCGGGCACTCAGGGCTTGGGGCTGGGGAGCAAAATGCGTCCCGATCGGTTCTCCCTTGAGAATTTGCAGAATGTTTTCTGGCTCCCTGCCATGCATGATAACTGTCCTTACGCCCGCGCTGGTGGCAATCCTGGCAGCTGTAATTTTGGTGACCATCCCCCCCGTCCCCCAACTTTTCCCCTCTGAGGTTGTGTCAATGGCCAGAGAACGTAACTCGGCACTGCTCACAGACAAAATTGGCTCAGCGGCAGGGAATTTGCGGGGGTCAGCAGAATACAACCGATCGACATCGGTCAGCAAAAACAACCACTGGGCCTGTACTAGGCTTGCTACCAGGGCAGAGAGGGTATCGTTATCACCGAATTTCAATTCCTCCACAGCCACGGTGTCATTTTCATTGACGATGGGAATTACCCCCATTTCTAACAGTTCGTTAAAAGTGTTGCTGACGTTGACGTAGTGCTGTCTTTCTATGAGATTGGCACGGGTAAGAAGTACTTGGGCGACAGGCTGCTGAAACTGACTGAAAAAATCGTCGTAGATGCGCATCAACCGACTCTGTCCTACAGCCGCCACTGCTTGCTTAGTGCTCAACTTTTTTGGACGCTCTGTGATCCCTAACCGCGTACAACCTACCCCCACTGCCCCCGAGGACACCAAGATAACCTTGTAGCCCTGGCGACGCAATTCCACGATCGTTTCCACCAACCGCGCAATGGCACTGATATATAAATCCCCTGTATCTGGGCGCGTCAGCGTCGAAGTGCCAATTTTGATTACTAAAGTCATCCCTGCAGTAACCGCACTACTGCTTGCCTAATGTCAGACTGCTTAACTAAGGATTCCCCCACCAAGACCGCCTTCGCCCCCGCTGCTTGTACCAAATCCAAATCAGCCCGCGTGAATAGACCCGACTCACTCACCCAAAACAAACTTTCCCGCAGTTCCCTATCTACTGAGTTGATGACCTCGATCGTGGTTTGCAAATTCACCGTAAAATCCCGCAAATCCCGATTGTTCACCCCGATCGCCCCCCGTCCTGCCCTCAGCCCTGCCAATATCCCCGCCAAAGACAAAACCCGCTGTAACTCCCCGATCGTGTGCACCTCCACCAATACCTGCATTCCCAACTCCTGGGCATAATCCCACAAATCCTGCAAATCGTAGTCGGACAAAATCGCCACAATCAACAACACCGCATCCGCGCCAAACGCCCGCGCCCAGTCCAACTGCACCCGATCGATGATGAACTCTTTACACAACACAGGCAAGCTCACTGCCCCCTTTACCTGCCCCAAATACTCAAAACTGCCCCCAAAAAACTCCCTGTCAGTCAACACCGAAATTGCCCTTGCCCCCCCCTCCTCGTAAGCCGTCGCGATCGCCACAGGGTCAAAATTTTCTCTGATTACTCCCTTACTCGGTGATCCCCGTTTCACTTCCGCAATCAACCCTGGCTGGTAAGGGGAGCACCGCAGACTGCCAATAAAATCTCGCACCGGCAAACGTTCCAAACGGGAAATATCCCGATCGGTTTGAATCTCCAATTCCTTGTGCCAGACAATCTTTTCCAGGACGTTACTAGGTATGGCAGTCCTAGCAGTGGTATAGCCCTCCCGCTCTGTGTGCAACCGCCTAACCAGCAACTCCACCATAACCTAGCTAGATAAGCGATCGAGCATAGTCAAAATCCCCTGCTGCCCCAAGAGCAACTCCCGCAGTAGGCTAAATAGCCCTACCCCCAATACCGGTGTAATGTCGACTCCCCCCAGGGGCGGTACCAGGCGGCGCAGGAGTACCAACAAAGGCTCTGTCGGCACATAGACAATTACCCAGGGAAACTTCTGCAAGGGGATTTGGGGATACCAAGTCAGCACAATACGCAGCACGTAGAACACAATCAGCGTTCCTAACACTAATCCCAGCAGCAACTCCAGTAACCCCATAGTCCTAATCGCTGTTTTGAAAAATGGTCAACAAGGGTAAGCACGCACCGAAACAGGCAACTATAGCTAATATACCCTCAAACACAGGGGAAATTTGAAAATATGTCGCCCAGCGCTCTACTAGAGACGGCAACGCCATAAACAATACCACTGTCGCCCCTAGACGCATCAGTAAACTCTTAGCCATAGCTCCTCCTTACGGTATCGCCTAATCAACTCTTGTGCTTTGATAAGCAAAATTTATCTATCAATAGATAGATTATTAGCGTAACTAACTGTTACAATTTAAGAGTCTAACCACTAAGTAAATATACCTAAAATGTTTGGGATCGCCTATTTGCTGGGGCTGAGACCCATTTGTGGCGGGTGGATGACTTTCACTCTTTTTTTGGGATCGCAGGGTAGAGAGGTGGCTTTTAATGTCGGCGTTGGTAGGGTACTGAGGCAAGCCCTAGAAATGTCATTGTCACTGTGGTGAGAGATGGTAGTATGATCCCCGAAGTGAAATCCAAAGACGGGTCGGGAGAGCAACTTACCCTTGGGGAGGTGTTGATGGAATTTAGTAAGTACCAGGGTCTGGGTAATGATTTTATTTTGATTGACAACCGGCAGCAGCAGGAACTGTTGGTACCTATTGCGGGTATCCCTCGCCTTTGCGATCGGCATTTTGGCATTGGGGCGGATGGGGTGATTTTTTTGCTACAGGATAGTGCAGGCAATTATGTCATGCGCATTATTAACAGTGATGGTTCCGAACCTGAAATGTGTGGCAATGGCATTAGATGTCTGGCGCAATTTATGCAGGATTTGGGCATCGACCCACCAGATAACCGATACACAATCAAGACTTTAGCAGGGGAAATGGTCGTTCATCTGCAGGACAATTTAATCACCGTCGATATGGGGGAACCTCGTTTACTGGCTCAGGCAATACCTACTACCCTGGGTAAACCCGATCAACAGGTAGTTAATCTTCCTTTAGTGGTCGAGGGCACAACTTGGCACGTGACCTGTGTTAGTATGGGCAACCCCCACTGTGTCACCTTTGTTCCTGAAGTCGACAATTTGCCCTTGGCCGAGGTTGGACCGTTGTTTGAACATCACCCTGCCTTTCCGCAACGGGTTAATGCTGAATTTGTGGAAGTGCTTGACCGTAGCCAGGTAAAAATGCGAGTGTGGGAACGGGGGGCAGGGATCACCCTTGCCTGCGGAACAGGCGCTTGTGCCACAGTGGTGGCGGGGGTGCTGCAGGGGCTAATCGATCGTTCTTGTACCGTGTACCTGCCTGGTGGAACACTCAAGATTCACTGGGAGGAGAGTAGCAACCATGTGTTTATGAGTGGTACAGCTGAGCGGGTGTTTACGGGTAAATACTAGAAACGGTTTTCCCACTCGATCGTTAAACTATTGTTGCCTCCCAGGTCAGTATTAGTTCTGATAAGGGTGTTGGGGTCAAGGCGATAGCGGAGGGTGTAGTTAGTATTTTGGGAGGGGTCATTAATCACGCCACGGATAGATAGGGAGAAATCTCTGCCTATTTCAATCGCTCCCTCTGCCGCTAGACCTAGAGCGGAAATACGTTTGCCATCACCACCTGTGGTCACGGGGCTAAGATTGAATTCCGACAAACTCAACACATCCCCAATTGCATCCTGTAGGAGAGAAACTATTGTCCCTCCTGCCAGATTGACCAAAGTAGCGGTGGGGTCCCCCCCTGTCTGAGTTAATAAGCCCCCCCCAATTAATGCCAGGATTTCGGAATTTGTGCGGGGCGGGCTGCTACGCAACTCGATCGTGGGACTGCTACCTCTGCCAGTGACTGTAGCCTGTACCTGCAATGTCCGTTGCGCACCCAAATTGCTGACAGGAATAGCACTAGGATTAAAGGCATCAAAGGGAGAGGGTTCAATCGGCGGGCGAATTACCTCTGGCACTACCCCTAACACGCGTACGTTCAAATTGGGGTCTAAGCCCTGGGTGGGCAGGAATTCAGCAAAGTTGTCAAAGGAACGATCGAGGCGGAAACGCGCTGATATAGCATTGACCTGCCCTCTAGTGATGGCAATCCTACCTGCAGGGCGAATGTCTTTGATACTACCGTTGACTTCTACTTCTCCTCTGCCCACAAAGTTGAACAGGGGTGCGCGTGTAATTTGCACATTGTCTGCTAATGCTACTTTGAGGTTGCGGAAAGAGATAGGGGCAGGTGCCGAACCATTGCGCTCTATTGTTTCTTCAGGCAAAAGAATACGTCCATTAGAGAGAGTCACTTTGCCTGTGAGGACAGGGTTTTGCAGGGAGCCGCCCACAGTTACTTGCCCATCAAAATTGCCACTGTAGGTATTTTTTAGATTGAGGGTAAGTTTAGTGGCAGTGAGGGTAAGGGGATTTTCTGCCACTAGGGTTTCGTTGCTAATAGGCAGACTGCCCTGGGCAAGTAGTTCTCCCTGACTGAATCTACCCTGGAGGTCAACGGTGGCACGATCGAGGTCAAATTCTACTTTTCCTTGGAGGTCAGTAATTTCCTCTGGCAAGCCCGCCACTTGAATGCGTGCCCCTGTGACTGTGGCATTACCCAGCAGTTTCGGTTGTTTGGTAGTACCACTAATAGCAATCTTGGCTTCCCCTTTACCATCAAGCCAGCGCAGGTTAGGGGTGAGGAGGTTGACAAACGCCAGGGCTTGGTCTTTCACCTCTAGGTTCATTTCTAACTGGGTGCCAGGAAAGACATACCCGATCGCCAAGGGTAGATTTCCCCGCAGTTGCATGGGTGGAGCACCAGCGAGGGCAAGGGTACTGTTAAAACTTAGTCTCCCCTGCTTGTAGGTGAATGCCCCCGTGATCGACTCGATTGGTTCCTGGCTGATCGTGCCCCCTACTAGCTCTAACTCCCCCTCAACTTGGGGTTGCAGGATGTTGCCCCCCAACTTAGCTTTGCCTTTGAGCTTCCCTGTCACTTCCACAGGGATAAGCTGCAAGAAGGGTAGAGGGCGCAAAGACTCGATAGGGAAGTTCTCTAGTTCTAGTTCCCCTTGAATCTCTCCTAATTTGCCCGTTTGCGGGTCAATTAAGCTAATTTGGGCACCTTGCAACTCCCCAAAAGATTGGTCAGATTGGAGGCGGGCACGAGCAATCTTCAAGGTACCGTTGCGGTATTCCCCCTGCAGGCTAATGTCATTGACAGCAAACTTACCGTATTCCCAATCTTTGCCTACCAGGTTCACTTGCACCCCTAATCCCCCTGGGGCGGAGTCGGTGACAGTGATTTTTCCCGATAGGGAACCTGCCAAATCCGTCAGGGGTGGCAAAACACTTCGTTTGGCAGTGGCAATTTCCTGCTGCGTAAGACGTTGTTGGATTTGGAAAAAATACTGCAGTTGTTGGCTGAAGGGAGCCTGGGACAGACCCACGGGGGGAAAAGTTGCTAAGTCCTTCCCGGAGGCATAGCGGGGGCGAGCTAATCCCTGGGCAATGTCCGACCACTGTGACCACTGCATAATCTGGGTAATGTCCTGGAGGTTACCTTCTGCGATCGTCAGGCTAGCCTGCAGTCTGGTGGTAGCTCTGGGGTTGTAGGCAACCTCTAGCTGGTAAGCAGAAGTCCGATCGGGGGTGACAGGAATTGTCAGTTCTCCGTTTTGCAGGAGAAAGTTGCCGTCTGTGTAGGTGAAATCGCCCCTTAGTGTTTCCCCCTGAACGCGACCATAGGCAGGACGATCGATGGTGAATTGCCCCACAGTCTGGAAGTTTTTCCCCAGGTTAATTTCCCCTCTCCCTGCCACTATGCCGCTGATTTCTGTTTGCCCCAAGGCAGTTGCTACCAAGCCAAGGGGGAAGTTTTCTACCTCGACCTGGAGTTGGTCACTAGCCAAGGAGCGGGCTGTTGCTTTGGCATCGCCCAAACGCAGGTCAATACTTTGCGGTTGCAGTTGGGTATTGAGGTCTAGGTTAATGCGGTCTCTGTTCCCGCGTAAATCTACCTTTATCCCCCCTTGGTCAAAGCGGAAATCCCCTGCAAGGACAGGGTCAAAGGATATACCCTGGTAACCTAATCCCACTAGCGTGGCTCTACCCTGGATTTGGGGGGCAAAAATACTACCGCTGATATTGCTGCTAAATTCGATCGTGCCCTCTGGTAAGTTGTTCTCCCCTGCCAAGGTAATTCCTCTGCCTTTTAGGTCGCCGAGTATTTGTAGCCGCTCCAGTTCTCCTCTGACTTGCCCCCGAAAATCTAAATTCCCCACCAACTTAGCTGGTATTTGGGGAAACAGAAACCGTAAATCCTCTAATTGGGCATTCTCACTCCGCACCTGCAAGTTGATTTCCCCTATACCCTGGGGTAGATGGCGGTCATTTTTCTCTAACTCAATTTCCCCTGTTGCTGTGAGCACTTCTCCTAGCTGGAGAGTTTGCACCAGGATATTTTTGCCGTCCCATGCTAGGTTGCCTGTGAGAGTTGCCTGGAACTGTCCTATACCCTGGGGTAGCTCTAGTTTGGCTGTGGCGCGGATGTCTTCTAGGGCAAGACTACCGTTGGGGCTAATGGCTTCTAGTGTCCCCGCTACTGTGGTTTGGGGCAGCTGTAGCCCAGGAGTACTGAGTTTGGCAGACCAGCCCTTGTCAGTAATTAGTCCCTCACCCCTAATTTTGCCCTCTGGCAAGTTGAGTTCAACCCGATCGACAGTAGTCATCCCTGGGGCAACAGTAGCTTGGGCACGGAAAGGATACTTGGCTTGGGGAGCTTGGGCATCGATGACCAGTTGAAATTCCTTTCCTCCACCAGTGAGACGGGCACTGCCCTGTACATTCCCCAGGGGAAAGGGTAAATCTACTTGGTAGAGTTGGGCAATAGTCTCCCCCTCGATGTCCTGGGCTAGGAGATTGACATCTAAGCTGGGCTGTTCCCCTAGCACCAATTTGCCGCTGCCTTGTACTACACCCTTAGCTGCTGCAAATCGCAGTTGGGGTAATTGCCAGGTTTGCCAGTCTGAGGTAGCTACTACTAATTCTGCCGTTTCTATGGGGATGCGATCGATCGTCAGGGGTTCTAGCGCTGTTGCCTTGCCGTAAAAGCTGGGTTCTGTACCCCTTAACTTGCCTGTGATCGCCACCTTGCCTGCCATCGGTACGGGACTGGAGATAGGAGACTGGTCTAAATCCAGGCGGGGGATACGTAAATCTATGTCCAAACCCCGATCGGGGGTAATTTCCCCCGCTGCAGTGAGGAGAACCTTTTTATATCGAGCTTGCAATCCTTTTACTTTGGTAGTGGCACTATCGTAGCTGAACTCCCCGGCTATCTCCTCTAGGGGCTGCTCCACACCAGGAATCATCACTGCCCCCTGTTTGACCTTAAGCCCCGCTTTAACTTGGGGTTCCCGATCGGGACGGAAAAATATCAGAGCATTGCCGTCTACTTTCCCCCCTATTGTTGTAAAGGGCAGGTCAGGAATGAAGCTGGTAGTGACAGCTAGATTGACATCCTGCTGTAGCACCTGTAGATTACTGTCCCCTGTGCGCAAATTCCATTCGTAGTCAAGCATAGCTCGCCCTTGGGACTTCTCATTCCCGATAGCTGCCATGGCTGTGGGGTTGAAGTCTGGCTGCCATTGCCCTAGTTTGACCTCCGCCACGCCCCTAGCTAAGACAGAATTGAGATTGTCCCAGCGGCTGTTTATCCCCAACCGATCGAGTGTGACTAACTGCCTTGTCTTGCTAATACCGATGGTTAGCCGTCCCTCCACCACATCGATCGTTTCTAGGTCTAGCCAATCTGGTAACTCCACAGTAATCGGCTCTTGGGTTAGGGCTGGTATTTGTCCCTGGTCGTCCTGGGGTAAAAACACCCTGGGGCGTAGTAATTTGCCCCGCAATTTTAGCTTGCCCGATCGTTGCAGTTCCCAAGGGTCAGTGTGCAGCTCAATGCGATCGAAGACGTAAAAGTCGGGCTGGGTGGGGGTAGGGGGGATAACAGTCCTGGCAAGGTGAACTGACCTTGTACTGACGAAACTAACCTGCCCTAACTCGATCGGCCTTTGTAGTACCTTTGTTAAGTAAGCCTGGAGCTGGGGAGTCAAGTGTGTGTTGAGGTAATAGCGCCCATACCAAATGCCACCTAGGACAGAAGCTGTGACCGTCAGAGTTAATCCCGCTGCTATCCGTCTGAGGGCTTGCACAATACCTCCTTAACCTTAGATACAAGAAGAGGACCAGGTACTTTCCTCGTTCCGTCCTGATCCCCTTTTTGGTTCGCTCCTCACACACTTTCTACACTACCCCATCACCCTTAGCGTCGCTATACATGTTTATGCACCTGCATCTGCTTGCTCCTGCACAAATTTTTGCAACAGGGGAAGAGCCTGAGCGGCGGCTTCTTGGTGGGCTTCCTTGATGCTATTGCCTGTTCCCTTGCCCCAACAGCGATTTTGTATCCACACTTCCGCCACAAAGGGGGGCTGATTTTGTACTAGGCGATATTCTGGTAACTGCTTCCAGTGGGCTTGGGTTAATTCCTGGAGAGCAATTTTGTAGTTGCCAAAGGCGGGCTTTGTTTTCAAGGGGGGAATCAATCGTTCCCAGTGGCGATCGAGCCAAGGACTGACCAAACTAAAATCATCCGTGGACAGATATAGTGCCCCCACTAGGGCTTCCAAACCATTTGCTAACCGTGACCGCAACCTAGGTGTGGATTTTGCTACCTCAGGAGCAGCTAAGATGAACCGATCGAGGTTATAGCTGTCGGCAATTTCTGCTAGTACCCGATCGCTGACCAGCTGATTGCGCAAATTGGTCAAATCCCCCAGGGAAGACAGGTGTTGTCGATAGAGGTAGAGGGTAACTTCCAGGCGAATGACACTGTCACCGCAAAATTCTAAATAGTCATTATTTTCACTGCCGTAGCTGGGGTGAATGAGGGCTAAATCCACTAATTCCCAGTTAACTCGCTCCTTGTCCGCAAGAGGTAAACGATCGAGTAAGCTATGCAATTCCCTCAACCTAGCTGGCGTTATCTTCGTCATTGCAGTTGTAAAAATTTCTCCAACTCTTCTACCAACCTGGGAGGCCAACGCCGCACCTCCCGCACCCACTCCAAGTCTGTGTAGCGCTTATCCAAGCCCAGCACTGCCACCCAGTTACTCTCTGCCTCCCCGTGCCTGCCCTGCTGCCACAGCATAACTGTCCATGCTGCCCGCACCTCCGCCCAATAGGGATACCTGCGCACTAAATTCCTAATCCGCTTGGCTGCCTCTACCTCTCTGCCAACTTGATACAAAACCAGAGCAGCATTGACCTGACTGATCGACAATTTGGGGTCTAGTTGCGCTGCCCGCTCGTAGTAAGCCAAACTCCTCTCCCATTCCCCCTTGCCCCCATAGGCATTTCCCAGGTTGTTGTAAGCATAGGCATCTTGGGGCTGCAACTCCAGTACCCGACTGTAATCCCCGATCGCTTTGTCCCACTGCCGTAACCGCTCATAGGCAATGCCCCGATTAAGGTAAGCATCGACTGCCCTGGGGTCTATTTCAATCGCTCTATTTAAGTCCGTAATTGCCCCCTGCAGGTCATTTTGCCCCAGCAGCCAGGTTCCCCGATCGAAAAACAGATTTGCTGCCGCTTCCCCAGGGAGTAGTAGCCAGCAAAAACCAACCAGCAGGAGCAGCCGTCTCGGGAGCCTCGCCGACCGACGCCTCGGGAGCCTCGCCGACCGAAAAATTCTAACCAATGCGGGTATTGATGTAGTTGTAGGAATCGATCGAGGCTGGCTTTGTAAAGAAATCGGTAGACGTAGCATATTCCCCCAGGACACCAAACCTTGCTCCCTCTGCTTCCACCACCTTGAAGAAAGCGATCCAGTCAGCAATGCGGGCTGCCTGCTGCAAGTTATGGGTGATGATCACCACCGTAAAATATTTCTTCAGTTGGGTAATCAAATTGTCAATGCGGATACTAGAGATGGGGTCAAGGGAAGAACAGGGTTCATCCATAAGGATAATTTCTGGTTCCAGGGCAAGGGCACGGGCTATGCACAACCGTTGTTGTTGCCCCCCCGATAGTTGCAAAGCATTAGTTTTCAGTCTGTCCTTCACCTCATCGTAGAGACCCACCAGACGCAAATATTTCTCCACTTGGTCGGAGATATTGCCCCGAAAACCGTTCACTCGCAACCCCAGAGCAATATTCTCATAGATAGAAGTAGGGAAAGGATTGGGGCGCTGAAACACCATCCCTACCCGCCGCCGCAGCTCGATCGGGTCAATTGTCTGTATATCTTCCCCAAATACCCGAATCTCGCCCGTAATTTGCGTACTGGTGATCATGTCGTTCATGCGGTTAATACAGCGTAGGAGTGTAGTTTTACCACACCCCGACGGACCGATAAAGGCTGTGACAGAGTGGTTGTAAATATCCAATGTCACATTCTGAATCGCAGGGTTGATGCCGTAAAATACCGTGACATCATCGAGGGCAATGGATACCCCTTCCCCCTGTAAAACTGTGCCAGATGTGTACTCAGGATTCATAGGTCTTGGATTGAAATAGGTTAGCCGTAAACAAAGCCAGAGCGCCCAAAATCAGCAAAATAACCAGTAGGACAACAATCGCTGCTGCACTCAGCGGTTCTGTAGCGGGCTGGGTTGTCCAGAGATAAATCTGGAGCGGGATTGTCACAAACTGACTGAGGAAAGGACCTGTTCCCTCCGGATTCTGGAAAGGTGTGAAGGAAATTAGACCCAATGCCCCTACCACTGCTCCCAAAGCTGCTGTTTCCCCCATAGTTACCGTTGCTGCTAGTAATACCCCCGAAGTCAAACCAGAAAAAGCATAGGGAATTACTATACGCAAAATCACCTGGGACTTACTCATCCCTACAGCGTAGCCCGCGTAGCGTAGAGTAGCTGGTACATTGCGCAGGGAAGTCCTAAACGTTGTGATCACAAATGGTAAAGCCAAGATCGCCAGAGTCATGGCCCCCGCAATCACCGTCCTACCTGCTCCCATTGTCCTAACAAACAGCTCCGCTCCTAGCACACCATAGATAATCGTAGGGATAGCGGATAGGTTGTCCAAGTTAATTTCCAGTAGGGTTTCTACCCACCTTACCAGCCTTCTATTCTTAAATACTCGATAGAGAAATACATCTGCATACTCTTCTAAAAAGATAGCTGCCCCCAAACCCACTATGATCAGCATCACCACGACCAGAAACACCAGCCACAAATTGCCCACCAATGCTGCCAAAATACCAGCCTGCTCAGGGTCAGGGTCAGCAAACTGGGTCAGAAATTGCCAGTTCAGGTATTTAGCTCCTTGACGGAAGTTACTCACAGCTAAAAAAGCTAGTACCAGGGAGATTGGCAAGACCGAACAGTATACTAGGCTAGCAAAAATTCCTCCCAGCAATGTCCTCAGGGTGTTATTACTCCTGAACTCCGTCCCTACTATTCTCTCCTCCCTTGCCAAACTAACCATCCCCTCTTCTGCTGCCGAACTGACTGACCTCTCCTCTACCTTTGACACCCCTAAAGTCTCAATCTGGGCAGCAAAACGTCGCCGTGACAAATTACCAATCGAGTTCAACACAAAGGTCAGCAAAAATAACACCAACCCCGTGGCAAACATAGACTTAAACTCAATACTGTCGAAACCCACTGCCGCCGTGGCTGCCTGAAAAATAAACGAAGCCACCGTCTGTCCTGCCTGCAACGGGTTAAAAGTAAACTGCGGTGTTAAACCAGAGGCTAACACAGGAATCATTGTCTCCCCGAAGGCACGGGAGAAAGCCAGCGTAAAAGCGGCAATTAGGGCAGGAAACACCGTTGGTAAAACTATCTTTAGGATGTACTCGTGCTTGCGCATCCCCAAGCTATAGGCAGCTTCAAAGTAGGAGCGGGGCACAGCATTGATGGCACTTGCTCCAATCCCCAACACCGTCGGTGTGACAAATAACCCTACAATCAAACCCGATACTAGTAAGTTATAGGGTTGAATCAGGGGGAAGAACCTTTGCAAAGCAGGCGTAAACGTAAAGAAAGCAAATGCCCCCAACACGATCGTGGGGACACCAGAAATCAAATTCAAAACGGGGGTGACAAAATAATTCAAACGTTTAGGTAGGTACTGGGTAACAGCGATAGAGAGGAGGACCCCTAGAGGTGCTGCCACTGCCAAGGCAATTACCGCCACAATACTGGAAGCAATAATGAGAGAGACAACCCCTATTTTCCGCCTTTCACCCTCAGGTGGCTCAAACATCACTGTCCAATCCCGATCGGTGAAAAACTGCCAAATACTAGCCCCTACTGTCTGTCCCTCTGCTAGATAGGTCTGGAAAAAAGCGATCGTGTCATAGACCATGAAGGCGATAATAGCCAAGAATACCAGAATTGGAATGGTTGCTAGCACTCCTGTAGTAAAGGCAAACACTCCTTCCCAAAAGTTAACAACCCTGTGGTCGCCAGCCCAGCGACCCTTCTGTAGTATCTCTTGCCCCAATTCCGACAGTTCTGGACTTGCCATAATCAGCCAAACTGACCCGAAATGTAGTCTTTGGTACGCTGTTGCGTTGGACTACCGAAGATGAAGTTAGTTTTGTCGAATTCCACAATCTCCCCTAAGTACATAAAGGCAGTGTAGTCCGATACCCTACTTGCCTGTTGCATGTTGTGGGTCACAATAATAATTGTCACTTGGTTCCGCAGCTCTTGGATCAGCTCCTCAATACTATTGGTAGCGATCGGGTCAAGGGCAGAGGTGGGCTCGTCAAACAGAATAATTTCTGGGGATGTCGCCAAAGTTCTAGCAATACACAGGCGCTGCTGTTGCCCCCCCGATAAAGAGAAACCAGGTTTATCCAGCCGGTCCTTTACCTCGTCCCACAAAGCTGCCCCCCGTAGGGCCTTCTCCACTAATTCATCGAGGGTACTCTTCTTCTTGATCCCCCGAATCCGCAAACCATAGGCAATATTTTCGTAAATACTCTTGGGAAAGGGATTGGGCTTTTGGAACACCATGCCGATCCGCATCCGCACTTCAATGGGATCGACATCCCTAGCCATAATATCTTGACCTTCCAGCAGAATCTGTCCCTCGTAGCGCGTACCAGGATAGAGTTCATGCATCCGGTTAAATGCCCGCAACAAGGTACTCTTGCCACAGCCTGAGGGACCAATCAGTGCCGTCACCTTCTTCTCCGCCACAGTCATGTTGATATTTTTGAGAGCGTGGAAGTTGCCGTAGTAAAAATTAAAGTTGACAACCTCAGCCTTTACCTTATCCCGTGCGATTGTAGTCCGCTCCATGATATTTATTGGCTCCATTGCAAACTCACCCTACCACAATTCTTACCATTTGACACGCTTACGGAAATAGAACCTCAAATAAATCGCCAAAGCATTCATTGATAGCGTCATAACCACCAACACAACCGCCGCTGCTCCCGCATTTACCACACTAAACTCTGGACGAGGACGGGATACCCAGTCGAATACTTGAATTGGCATTACCGTAAACTGGGAAAACAACCAATCAAAAGGACCATAAACCCCTTGCCCCTCAGGCTTGGGCGAAAAGGGAAATGGTGGGGGAAAGGTAATAAATGTTAGTGCCCCGATCGTGACCAGGGGAGCTGCTTCCCCAATCGCCCGCGATAACCCCACAATAATTCCCGTTAAAATCCCTCCCGCCGATGCAGGTAGGATATGATCCCAAATCATTTGCCACCTGGAAGCCCCGATCGCATATACCCCCTCTCGCAGCGACTGGGGCACAGCCTTAATTGCCTCCCTGGTGGTGACGATAATAATTGGCAAAATCAACAGTGCCAGGGTTAAACCCGCCGTGATTACCGTTTCCCCTAGCTTGAACTGATGCTTGAATACCCCCAAAGCTAACAAACCGTAGATAATTGAAGGAACACCTGCCAAGTTAGAGATATTGATTTCAATCACATCCGATGCCCACTTGGGAAAAGGAATGGGTAAGCCCCCCCTACCCGCATACTCTTCTAAGAAAATACCAGCGCCTATACCCAGGGGCACAGCAATAACAGCGGTGAGTAAAATTACGCAGAAAGAGCCTATGATAGCAATCTTGATCCCCGCTATTTCAGGATCAGAATCAGGGACAGAAGTTAGAAAAGTCCAGAGGCCTTGTAAACCCTCACCAAATAAACGCTTGCCGCCCTCTAACAACAACTTGCCGATCAAGATTAACAAAACACCTAAACTGAATGCCAGGGCACTTAGCCCCAAAGCAATGAATATGTTGTCCACTAGTTTCCTAGCACTGATTCCCTGACGAATTAACCCTAGGTCAAGCAATTCAGGCATCTCGTTAGTCATCAGTAGGTCTCCTTGTACTTCTTGATCAGGAAGAATCCAATTAAGTTGAGAACCAAGGTTATCACTGCTAAAGTTAACCCAGCCGCAAATATACTTTCGTACTCTAAAGAACCAAATTCAATATCACCTAAAGACACTTGCACAATGTAAGCAGAAATGGTAGCAGCCCCTTCTAAAGGATTCCAACTGTAAATCGCCTGCAGCCCCCCTGCCACTGCTACAATCATCGTTTCCCCTACTGCCCGAGACACCCCTAAAATGTAAGCAGCAACAATACCGGAAAAAGCTGCCGGCAGAACCACATTAATTGCCGTGTTCAAGCGAGTTGCTCCCAGAGCATAGGAACCCTCCCGCATCTGGTTGGGCACAGCCCGCATAGCATCCTCCGCGATCGAACTGATAATGGGAATAATGGCTATACCTATGACTATGCCTGCACTGAGGCGATTGAATCCAGGAATATTTTCATTGAAAGACCTGATAAAGGGAGAAATAACGTTGAGAGCAAAGTAACCAAAAACTACCGACGGTACACCTGCTAATAATTCCAGAATTGGTTTTAGGGCTTCCCTAACTGAAGGTATGGCAAACTCGCTAAGGAAAATCGCTACCGTAGTCCCGATCGGTATAGCTACTACTAGGGCAATGAAAGAAGTCAGAAGAGTACTGGAAAGTAGAGTCAGAATACCAAAATGCTTTTCTTCAAACAAAACTGTCCATTGCGGATTAACTAAATTGAAAAAGTCTAAAAATATGTTATCTACGCCTACTTCCTTTAGCTCTGGGTTAGTGAAAAACTTGATGCTCTCGAAAATAAGAATCTCCATGATGCCTAAAGTGACCAGCACAGAGGAGATCGCCGCTAGTAAAAGTAAAATCTGAATAAATCCTTCCCGTAGCTCTCTGACCTTCCGTCTCTGGAGAGCCGCCTGCGAAGTAACAGATAAAAGAAGATTAGTGGTGTCCGACACGATGTTACCTAGTTAACTCTAAATCCCTATATAGCGATAAATTTGGCAAAACACAAGGGGGGAAAAGCCCCCCTCAGTTTATTCCTTAGCCTCCTTGGCAATGATCTCTTTTACTGTAGCACCGATTTGTTGCTCACCACCAAACACAGTTCCGATTTTGCGCTTGGTGAAAACGTTGTTCAGTACTGCTCTGTAGTCAGCTGCAGACAAAGGCACTACATCGGCTTTCTTAGCCAAAGAGGGAGCATTGCGCATAGTGAAGAGCACGAACTTGGTTACTTCATCCCGGTTAGCAGACTCGGCATTCACATACCAAAATAGAGGACGGGACAAAGGCTGATAGCTGCCATCTAGCACTGTTTCGTCGGAAGGCATTACAGGGCGGTTAGTCTTGGGGTTAACAATTGCTACTGCCTTCAGCTTGTCCTTGTTCTCTTCATAGTAGGACTTACCAAAGTAGCCCAAACCACCGCGGTCTCTTGCTACACCTTGTACCAATACGTTGTCATCTTCACTGGCGGTGTAGTCAGTGCGACTGGCTTTAGCCTTGCCCACGATCGCTTCTGTAAAGTAGTCAAATGTACCAGAAGCCGTACCTGCACCATAGAGCCGTAGGGGCACATCAGGGAACCCAGGACGGACATCCTTCCAGTTGTTGATCTTGGAGCCAGGCTCCCAAATCCGCTTCAATTCTTCCACCGTTAGGTTGGTAGCCCAAGTGTTTTGGGGATTAACTACCACCGTGAGACCATCGAAAGCAACGGGCAGTTCGATATATTTAATACCATTGCGGTTACAGGTTTCCATCTCCCGCTTGGAAATAGGACGGGAAGCATTAGAAATATCCGTTTCACCGTTGCAGAACTTACGGAAACCAGCACCCGTACCAGATACACCCACCGTGACACGTATACCAGGGTTTTGCTTCTGAAATTCAGCCGCTACAGCTTCAGAAAAGGGAAATACAGTGCTGGAGCCATCCATCTTAATTACTTTCTGCGCCATCACCTGGCTAGGCATCACAGAAGCTATTGCCAGGACAGAGGCTACCAACAAACCACGACTGGAGAAGTTCATAGGGTCGAGTCTCTTTTTAGGTTGGACTACATATTCACCATAAACTGTGGCGGATACGAAAACACTAAGGTAAGTTTAACCTCTGGTTAAGAATAGGTTAAGATAGCCGAACAAATTCTAATCCTATTGTTGATTGATTTACCCTATTATGAACTTATATCAAATAAATTTGGTGGATTAGGAGATTAAATTTTTGTGAAGTTCCATCACGTTGCTATTCGGACTGGGGATATTTGGCAGGCTATTAATTTTTATGAATGCCTGGGGTTTGTGGTGGAGGAGCGGTTTACCGCGGGAATTACCCTGGCTTGCTGGATGGTGAGTAATGGCACCCGTTTGGAGTTAATGCAGATTCCCGAACCACAACCTGCCCCTGATTGTTTTTTTGATGAGCATTATACGGGGTATTACCATTTGTCTTTTGTGGTTGCGGATTTAGGGGCAACTTTGCAAACTTTGGCAGATAAACTGGGTAGGCTGAAGCTGTTGCTGCCTCCTAGGGAACAGAAAATTGGCGATCGGATTTATAAGACGGCATTTATTGCTGATATAGATGGGTTACCGATCGAATTGATTGAAGATAGCGGTGCTTCCTAGGGAGGGAAAGTTTTTGTCCCACTGCCAACTTATTTGGTATAATGGAGTCCTCACCGCGGGGTAGAGCAGTCTGGTAGCTCGTCGGGCTCATAACCCGAAGGTCGCAGGTTCAAATCCTGTCCCCGCCATTGTCAGGGAGAGAAACTAGGTGGGGTCTAGCCCAGATTAGGGTTTCGTTTTTGTAAACAACCATACCTGGTTTTGCCCCTTTGGGTTTGAAGACGCAGCGGGGTTTGGTGTAAATTACTGCCACCTGGTCACTGTATCTGGCTTTGCTGTAAAAGGCGGCTAGGTTAGCAGCAAATTCCAGTTCTTCCCGATCGGGTTCTTGTCCTGGTTTTAAGCGAAGTAAAACATGGCTGCCTGGAATTTCTAAAGCATGAAACCACAGGTCATAGTCAGTAGCAATTTTGAAGGTCAGGCTATCATTTTGGAAGTTATTTCTACCGATCCAAACTTCATTGCCCTGGGGGGTGGGGTAGCGGTAGCAGTTAATGTCTGGCTTGGCTTTGGGGGGGCGATAAAATTCCATCTCTGAGACTTTGCCATAGCCATTTTCTATTAGCTCCTGTTGGATTTCCTTTAATAGTTCTAGCTCATGTCCTTCCAAGTAGGTGAGGGCTGTATCAATGTTGCTTAAGTAGTCTAGTTCCTGTTGGTTTTTTTGTAGTAGTGGGCGAATCACATCGCGGGCACGTTTTTGTTTTTGGTAAACTTTGTAGAGCTTTTGGGCATTTTGACTGGGAGTAAGGGCAGGATCAAGTTTGATTTCTACTTCTCCATCGTTGCCAAAGTCCCGCAATCTAACGGTTGCCACGCCATGGCTGACTAGATGCAGATTGGCCATGAGCAAGTCAGCTTGGTGTTTAATTGTGTCGGCTTGCTCCGACTGCTGTAACTTGGTCTGCAATTCCTTGATTTTCTCTGTTAGTTTTTGTTGCTGAACACTCACAATCTGATGCAACCGATGGGCAAGTTGCTTACCAGTTTCTAACTGGAGGTAGCGCGTATAGTACTGTTCCAACTGCTGACTGAGGGAGATATTCGGTCGATCGTTTTCCTCCTTGGGCAACACGGAGTAACTCTTTTCCCACTCCTGCCAGCTATATTTGTGCTCACTTAAACAGTGCAACCAAAATTGCCAGCTTTGCCACAATGCCTGCCATTGCAATTGATGTAATTGACTGGTGAGGAGACCGGGGGTGATACCTGCTCTCTGACACAGTTCCTCTGCTAGGTGCTTGCCGAGACCGCGATAACGTAAGAAGAGAACTTTAGCGATCGGTTCTTCTAGGACGGCCAATCGTTCCTGCCAACTGGTAAAAGATTCTGCCAGATTGGGACTGGGGAGTAATTGGGAGGGGGGAAATACGTAATTTTCCCCAGTGAGGATGGGACGAGGGCGGGACTGCTGGGGGCTAACCTGGTGGGCAGCGGTAACGATCGTGTTGTTGTGATTGACCAAAATAGCGTTACTATGCTTGCCCATGATTTCCAGGTATAGGCTCCAGAGGATGGGAGCTTGGGGACGTGGGGCAAACTCCAGGACTACTACTCTTTCCCAGGGCTGGGGCAGGCGAACGCCCACTAAGGCTAATCCACCTACCTGATGCCAAATCTGCTGACTAAAGGTAAAAGTATCAGGTAGTTTGGGTACGGACTGACTGAGGTGTAGTCTCGCTGCCTGGGGATGCCAACTACAGGTGAGCCATCTTCTCCCCACTACTGTTTTGAGAGCCAGATAAAGGGTAAACCGATCGGTCTGCCGTACCTGCTCCAAGCGAGCGGGAACAACCACATTGTTCAGCTCCCCCACCACTAGGGCGAGGGTAGTGTAGTCAACGGGTTGCATAAACGCTCCCCTGGGGTAAGGTTCCTATTTTTTCTCGGAATCAGGGCGAATTTGTTCCGAAGGGTGGCACTCCTCAGCCGTGGGGATGTCGGCGGGGTCAACATGGGTGCGGGGTACAGAGGAGATACGCTTAGAGATACTGCCAATGCTGTCCAGTCTTACCATCTCTTCCCAGGCGCAGACTTCGTCCTCTTCCTCGGTCTCGTAGCGAATTGTTACTACATCTCCCTCAATATCTAAGATTTTTGCCCGTTCCACTAAACGTCCCTGGTCTTTCAGATAAATCCACACGTCGCTCTTAGCTTCACACAGTTGGTAGATTTTCCGATGCAACATCGCCTTTGCCTTTTCACTCAGTTTTACCGATGCTCAGAGCAGGACTTTGCTTGCCTGTTACTCTTAACATTAACCTATTCTAATCCCACTTTCCTCCTTCTGACCAGAGATGTTTGTTTATTTTAATGTCCCTTGTAGGCGCTGCTGTGCCTGGGCTAGGGCTTGGGCAGGGGTTTGCTTGCCTAGTAAAACTTGCTCGATCGCTCTGCCCAAATTTTCCGACAGACGGGGGTAGCTGTAGACCAGGGGTCGGCTTTTGCCTGCAGACATTTGCCTGAGAAAAATGCCCATGGCGGGGTTTTCCTGCAGATAGGTTTGGTAACGGGGATGACGCTGTGCTCTGAGGTTGACGGGGAGATAGCCCGTGCCGATAGCCCATTCCGTCTGGAATTCCTCACTGAGCACATACTCCATGAATTTCCAGGCGAGTTTTTGCCGTTGCGGGTTGGTCTTGAGCATAAACAGGTTTTCTCCCCCAACTACCGTAGTTGGGATACGAGCGTAGGGTAGGGGCATCACCCCATAGTCAATTCCCTTGCTGGCGATATACCGCAGTGCCCAGGAACCACTAATCTGCATTGCTACTCTCCCGGCAAAAAAATTTTCCTCTTCATAACCCCGCTCTGGTTGGGAGAGTAAGGCTTTTCCTGTTTTGACAAGATTTTGCCAGAGGGTCAACGCCTCGATCGCTCCTGGGCTATCTAATCGCGGTAAAAGTTCTGCCCCCGTACTCCATAAAAAAGGCAGCCAAATAAACACGGTAAATTCCCCTTTGCCCAGGGGTAAAAGGAGAGCATAGCGATCGGTTTTGCCATCCCCATCAATATCACGGGTGAGTTGGGCGGCAACGGCTTCTAAGTCGCGCCAGGTGCGGGGCAATTCTTTGATCCCAGCCTCTCGGAACAAACTAGGGCGGTAAAACAGAGCAACGTTATTCGTGCCAAAGGGAATTGACCACAGGTGACCCTCTAGGGACATAGTCGATCGGAGGGCGGGGTCAAGGTCAACGGCAACAGGGGAGTTGTTGAGGTAGTCATCGATCGGTGCGATAGCGTCTAGTTCTACCAATCTGCCTGTGAGGGTGGGGTTGTACCACAGCAAGTCGGGGGGAGCATTGCCCACTACCGCCGCTAAAATTTTGGGAATTTGTTGGTCTGGTTGCCCCACATAAATTGCCTCGACAAAAACTTCAGTTTGCGACTGATTGAACTTATCCACCAACCGTTGGAGAACTTCTCGATTACTGGGGGGATTAACCCCATGCCACAGGGTGATATGCACAGGGGGTTTAGGGGAAACCTGTCCACAGCCACTGCACAAAAGTAAGAGGAAAGGGAGGAGAAGCCATAGCCCGATCGATTTAATTTTCTGTACAATCATGGGGGTTTATTGGGTACGGTATGGCATGGGTTGACATTTTGGGCTATGTGGCAGCCACCTTGACTACTCTTTCTTTTTTACCCCAAGTGATCAAAGTTTGGCAGACCCGCTCGACTAAGGATTTATCCCTCACTACTTTAATTGGTCTCAACTTAGGCATTTTTCTGTGGTTGATCTACGGTTTAGTGATTAAAGCCATGCCTGTGATTGCGGCTAATGCCGTGACCCTAGCTCTGACTTTGACCATGCTCTTTTTCAAACAGCGATACGGCTAGCCAGCAGTCCCGTAAACAAACCCAAGCCATCGGTGCTTCCCAAGTCCCTATCAGCTGCCCGTTCCGGATGGGGCATCATACCCAAAACATTGCCCTGGGGATTACAGATACCGGCAATATCCTGCAGGGAACCATTGGGATTATCAACATAACGCCAAACTACTTGTCGGTTGTCTTGCAATCTAGTCAGAGTTTCCCTATCAGCGTAGTAACAGCCTTCCCCGTGGGCAATTGGTAGAGTAATTATCTGGTGCAGGTCGTAGTTCCGCGTCCAGGATAAATCTGTTCTTTCCACGCGCAGCCGCACCCGATCGCAGATGAAGTGCAAGTTGCGGTTACGCACCAATGCTCCCGGCAGTAGCCCCACTTCCGTTAAAATCTGAAACCCATTGCAAATACCCAGGACATAGCCCCCCCTGTGAGCATGATCCACTACCGCACGCAGGATAGGAGCCGATCGGGCTAGAGCCCCACACCTGAGGTAATCGCCATAGCTAAAACCCCCCGGCAAAATGACAACATCCACCCCCGCCAAGGCACTTTCCCGATGCCATAGATAAACAGTTTTCTGTCCCAACAGACCCTGCGTTACCCAAGCCACATCCCGATCGCAATTAGAACCGGGAAACACCACCACACCGAATTTCATGCTTAGTCCCTGCAACTTTGGTATTGAGTATATGCTGGAGTTAAACAATAGGCCCGCACCGAATTTTTATGCCCCTGTGTATTCGCCGCGCCCAATATCTTGATACTTACGGTATCGGACAGTTACTCAGTTTAACCTTTTATCCCTGGGCACAGTGGCTAGCACCCCTCATGGATTTACTAGTAGCATTGGATGTACAAAGTCGCTTCCAGGAACCCAATAGTCATTATCTCTGTGTCGTTGCCCTCAGCTATGGGCAGGTAATCGGAACTGTAGAAATCTCTGTGCGCACCATGGCAATTGGTAGAGTACCTTATCTATTTAATTTAGCTGTGCATCCCCGTTGGCGTGGTCAGGGTATTGCTACAAAATTATTACAAGCCTCGGAAGAGATGATTCTGAATTGGCATTTTCCCTACCTCTATCTCCACGTTTTGGCTAGCAATAAAATTGCCCAGAAACTGTACTACCGATCGGGATTTGAGTGCTGTCAAGTGGAAAAGCGGTGGTTTCGTCCCGATCGTTTACTGCTAAGAAAAGCTCTAGGCTAGTTGACATACTCCCAGTCCTAAAGGACGTGGATTCTTGTTCTTGGTTCATCCGTCGACGGGGCTCCCGAGTCGCGACAACGCTTACCAGTTCAGGTTGCCTCTTTCCCTTTCCACGTTGTAGAATCACATGAGCAGCTGCTTGGTCACGGCAAGCAATAAAACCACAGTTGGGGCAGATAAGGAAAAAATGACTACCGCTACTGCAGTTCTGCCGACCTGGCGGGCTGGTACCTGGGAAGACTTCTTAGTATTGTTGCAGCAGCCAGCTTACCAGTACGCTAAAGCTTATTACTGGCAAGGAGCCTATCAACTTGTTATGGGTGTGGGGGCGCAGCACGGTGACATCAACGCGGTCATCCTGCTTTTGCTGAGTTTCTATTGCACACTGCGCGCCATCCCTTATCGCGCTTTTGTGAATACCAGCTATCGCAAGGAAGCAGTGTGCGAGTTTCAACCAGATGTGTTCTGTTACTTTCTGGAATTGCAGGTGCCTACAGGCAGTTGTATTGTCAACCTGGAGGAATACCAGCCGCCTGACTTAGTAATTGAAGTAGCGGACACTTCTTTAGCAGACGACCTGGGCATCAAGCGGATGCTATATGAAGAAATAGGCATTCGCGAGTATTGGGTCGTGGATGCCCAAAGACTGGAAATTTTTGCCTTTGCCATCGAAAGTAACCTTGGCAGCCGCAGAATCGGTGAATCTGTTGTTTTGTCCGGCTTATCGTTGCAGGCTGTCACAGAAGCCTTACAGAAAAGTCAGACCCTAGACCACAGCCAACTCGGTCAATGGTGGATGGAGCGCCTCGCTCATTGACATACTCCTTGTCCTAAAGGACAAAGATTCTTGACGCTTCAACGCAACGCCTCGGGAGCCTTGCCGACCACCGAACACGTCCGACCGACCCTAAAGGGCGGGGTTTTAGCCCCAAATTTCTTGATAACCCTATTGTTGAGCAGAGGAACAATTCCGATCTAAGGCTAATCTTAAGTAAACAGAATCATCTCATTCACCCTATGACAGCCCTAACTGACTGCCAGATTGACAAGGGATTAATAGTAGCGGGTTTCCATGCCCTGTCTGATCCTCTTCGCCTCCAAATTGTCACCCTATTACAAAAACGGGAATTGTGCGTATGCGATCTCTGCGAACGTTTAGCCGTCAGTCAGTCTAAACTCTCCTTCCATCTAAAGGTATTGCGGGATGCTAATTTAATCCGCGCAAGACAACAAGGACGCTGGATGTACTACCGTCTTAACCCTGCCCAACTCCTAGCCTTGGGAGATTTTATCAAAAATTTACAGGACAACTGCTTTGCACAAGTCGCTCCCCCTTGCCCCTAGCCTGTACTAAAAAATAGGGCAGCCTCCCGCGGAGACCACCCTCAGACACGCAACTGGAGGAAGCTTACTTTTGGACTACCATCTGTACCTTAGCGCCGCTCAAGCCAGCTTGCTTAACTTCAGCCAAGGTCTTGTTGATGGCATACTTCTGGTTGATGGCGTTGATCAGCTCAGTTTGGTTGTGCTTCTTAGCCACACCCCAGAGGTCAGCAATCAGGTCAAAGGTACCATCGCTGTTGCGAGTCCAACCCAGGTCGTAGTCGCCTTCCAAAACAGCCACAATGTCAGCGCGGAGACGTTGACCGTTGTAACCACGCACGTCAGCATCGGTCTTCACGGTCAGACCCAAATCCCGCAGAGACTGCTTGAGGATTTCGGCGTTAGAAACTTTTGTGCGCAAAGTGCTGAAATGAGACATAATAGATTTACTCCTTGTAAAGTTGTGTAACGGTGAACAAACTGCTAGTCATCATGGTGAGTGGTGACTAGCCTTACCCGGTATTGCTACCAGGAAAGCCTTAGAACTCCAATCGCTGATATTCCGCGATCGGTGCTGCCGCTGGTCGGGCACGCGTCCTTGCCCAGTCCCGTAGGGCAGACATCTGCTCAGTCATAGTACGGGAGAGGGGCGTAGTCGATTTAATCGCTGCTAGAACATCCAACTGCCCAAACTCCCGGTCTTGAGCAAAAGCTTCATACATGGCGGCAATAACTGCCTGTTCAATCTCAGCACCAGAATAGCCCTCCGTGTTTGCCGCTAACTCCGCCACATCGAAACGGGATATATCCTGCCGCCGCTTCTTCAGGTGAATTCTAAAGATTTCCTCCCGTTCCCTAAAGCTGGGTAAATCCACAAAGAACAATTCATCAAAGCGCCCCTTGCGTAGAAATTCTGCCGGCAACTTGTCAATACGGTTAGCAGTCGCCATCACAAATACAGGGGACTTCTTGTCCTGCATCCAGGTCAGAAACGTGCCAAAGATACGAGAGGAGGTACCACCATCAGAATCCACAGAACTGCCACCCCCCGCAAAAGCTTTATCAATTTCATCGATGAAGAGAATAACTGGCGCTAGGGATTCTGCTACCTTCAATGCCCCCCTTAGATTCGCCTCCGATCGCCCTACCATTGAGCCATCGTATACCCTCCCTATGTCTAAGCGAATCAGAGGCAACGACCACAATTGTGCCGTCGTGCGGGCAATCAGGGACTTGCCACAACCAGGTACCCCCAGTAAGAGAATGCCCTTGGGCTGGGGTAAACCATAGGCACGGGCTTTCTGGGAAAAGGCATTTGCTCGCTTCTGGAGCCAGTCCTTTAGCTCCTCTAACCCCCCTACCGCCTCCATACCCTCTTCAGGGGGCAGATACTCTAAAATGCCGTTGCGGCGAATAATTTGCTGCTTTTCTGATAAAACAATCTCTACTTCTTGTTCCGTTAGTTTCCCATTAGAGACGTAAGCCTTACGATAGACTTTCTCCGCTTCATCGTGGGTCAAACCCAAAACGGCTCTTACCAACTTTTCCCTTGCCTCCCCGCTCAACCGCCGACATTTGTTAGCCAGCAACTGCCGATCGAGTACCGCCTCCAATTCCTCCACCGAAGGTAGGGGCAAATCTAGCACCACTATGTCCTTCTCAATCTCGGGGGGAATAGCCATTTGGAAGGGAGACAGTAGAATTATTGCCTTTTCACTGTTTTTGAATTCCCGAATTGTATCCCGCAGCAGTCTTGTCACCTCAGGATTGGCAATGTAGGGATGAAAATCTTTGAGGACGTAAATAGCAGGGTTCTTTTGTGCCATAATCCAGTGCAGGGCAGGGTCGATCGCCTTAGTACTAGAATGCACTGGGTTTTGATTTTCCTTCTGTTGTAAATCCACTAAACCCCTGGTAATTGTCCAGACATAGACGCTGCGATTTAATTCTTTTTGTGCCAGGTCAGCGATTACTTTCTCCGCCCGCTCCTCTTCGGGAGTGACCAGGTGGATCAAGGGATATTGCGCCTTTAGCAGGATTAGCAGTTCATCTTTCATAGTTTCACCCTTGGGTAATCGCCATAACCTTTGCTTTAACAGTGCACTAATTGTGTGTCGTTATCTTCTAACACAGTCAGTGGAGACGGCGTTTCGCTAATTTTGACTAGCTTCCCTTGCCGTAGCACTACAGGCTGAGTGCAGGCAGGACAATGGTATACCCGATGGATATGCCCCGCACCCATTGCTTCCACTACCTCAGGGTGCTGCAGGTAAAAGGCAATTGCCTGCTCTGCCATCTCCGACATTGTGGTCTCTGCCAACACCGATCGCACCTTTAATTGGTGGTGGAGCTCCTTTGACAAATGTAACGTTACCTTGTGCCTATCTTGTTGCATATATGGTTTCTCGAAGTACCCGAGTTCATAATACTCTAATTTGCTCCCTTTTTTCTGTCAAGCTGTCGTGCCAGCAAACCAGATAAATTGTAATATTTATTTACATTGGAACAGAGGGGGATGGGCATAGTCTGAAGATTTAAGGAGTGGGAGGCAAGATATGGCAGTCAAGGGAGTTATTTGGCGGTGGGGGTTAGTCCTTTTGTATGCTCTGCCAGGGATGGGGCAAACGCTGCTGTTGAGTCGTAATTTTCGTCCTGACCCGCTACAGATGAGTGGGAGAGCTGGGGGGGATGTGAGTTTAGCAGTGCTGGCGGGGAGTGCCTCTGGCTGTCGGGGGTTTGCCCAGAGTGAACCGAATCATCTGTTGACGGTGACGGAGTCTTTTCCCCTCCTGGACATGGTGGCACTGACACGGGATGTCAATCAAGATTTGACAATGCTGGTGAAGGGACCGGGGGGGATGGTTTGGTGCGGCGATGACGAGTACCGAGGACGTAGCCCTAGGGTTTCCGCCCGTTTGGCCAAGGGCATTTACCAGGTGTGGGTAGGGACAGGGGAGCAGGGTCGATCGGTAGATTACACTTTGTCTATCAGTGAAACGCCCCACAAATGAGAAGTGTAGTTCTTTTTTGGGCTGCCCTATGCTTAGCCCCCTGGGGGTTCGCGAGTCTCACCGAGCGGGGGAGTTGCCAGGAGATGCTCAAACCCATTGCCCCTAAGTTTAAGCCTGACCCCATTGTGATCGAAGGCAAGGTGGAAGGGAACATTCCCATTGGGGAAATTGTTAAGGGGAAGGAAGTAAAGGGAAAATGCGAGGGTTACAGTAGCAGCCATCCCACCTATCTTTTGCCCTTGCCCCAGAATTTCCCCTACCTCAATGTCAAGGTGCAGGGGGAGGGGTTAATTTTGTTGGTACAGGGACCTGATGGGGTGTTTTGTCGCCAGGAAAACCCCGAACTCTCTGGAATGTGGACAGCCGGCACTTATCAAATTTGGATCGGCACTAAACAGAGGACTAAAACTAAATTCCGCCTCAGTTTCAGTGAAATGAATCAGTAGCTGACCTGACACCAATCGGTATTGTCTTTCTTCTCTGATGCTGGTACTGGTTGGGGGGGGAGCAAGGCTACGACATGGGGGACGGGGCGGGGCTGATATTCCATCACTGATTTACCCTCGTAGGACAGGGCAGCGCTAGCACCAGAGTCTAACATCACCGCCTCGTAGATGCCCACTTTTGCTAAAATCTGCCCCAATCGCACGGAGTCCACCATGTCCATCGTCACCCCAATCATGGGACGACCCGCCCGATCGATACCCCAAAAAGCTCTATCCCGTTCCGCATCAAAGCCATAGAGTTTGCCGAAACTAGCGGCATCCCTAGGTTTGCCATTTTTGACCAGCCAACCCGCTGCTACAAAGGCATCCTTCACTCCTGGTAGTTCTTGCTCCACTGCTGCCAGGGAAATGTGCCGATCGGGGTCATAGGGCACAAATTTGACTGTGCGATCGGAAATTAGCACCAATGGTCGGCCCCGCAGAAGGGGATTTTCTCCTTTCTTGCCTGGATTGAATACCCCCGCCGTCTGGGAATAGCGACTAAGGACAGGACCTATCATTTGATTACTGTCTAACAATTCTAGGGAGAAAAAGCCCCCATCTACAGCCGCCACAGCGTTGGGGATTGTTTTTTGAATTTCCTCCACTTGATAGCGACTATCAGCATGGGCTGTTACGGGCTGTCCCCCAAACACTAGGGTTAGGCGTATCCCGTCCACCCTCACTTGATGTTTCTCGATCGAGCTATGGAAATTCACTGGGGCAAAGCCCTGCTTGACGGGTACTACGGCAGCGAAATTGGTTTCCGCCCACCGCGGTTCGCGAGTCTCACCGAGCGGCGGTTCGCGAGTCTCACCGAGCGGCTGCTGCGCTTCCTTAACTACATCACTAAAGCGGGACTGACCATAGCGGCGTAGACTAAACACATCCTCCGATTCCGTCGCCGAGGTTTCGTAGTTGGGGTCTAGACTCATAGACAAAGCGGCGCGGTAACCTGCCTGGGCTACCTGCTCCTTAATGGCAGGGGTGTAGCTGCCCTCTGGATAAGTGAAATACTTAATCGGTCGCCCTAACTTGGACTCCAGGATTTTTTTCGATTCCACCAGTTCCCGATCGATTTCTGCAGGAGACAGTTCTGTCAAGTTGCGGTGACTGACAGTGTGGGAAGCAATGGTGATTAACCCGCTCTGGGCCATTTCCTGCAATTCTGCCCAAGTGGCTTTAGGTTTACCCTGGGTACTGCCCACAAAACCTGTATGTACAGACCACACCGCCGGGAAATTGTATTGTTTGAGGAGAGGAAAGGCGTAGAGGTACTGCCCGCGATAATTATCATCAAAAGTTAAAAGTATGGGCTTGGGGGGCAAACTAGCACCGGTTTCTAAGTGCCGCAGCAACTGGTCCATGGTGATGGGGTTCATCCCCGCTGCTTTCAAAGTAGCAAAGTGTTCTGCCAGCTCTTGGGGAGTCACGTCGTAGTCTACCTCTTTGACAGGGGTAATGTCGTGGTACATCAGGATAGGCACGTAGGTTCCCCTCGCCCCTTCATGGATGTAGGGATAGCTAGGGGGGAGCAGGGCAGTGATAATCTCTGCCTTAATAAGGGGATAGAATGCTTCCAGGGGATTGAGGGCAGCAGTGCGCAATTGCTGGAGATTGTCCGTCAAGCTGGCTAGAGCAGGGGCTTCACAGCCGCTCGGTGAGACTCGCGAACCGCTAGGGATTCTCTGGTAGGCAGCTGCTCGGTGCGACTCGCGAACCGCCGAATTGTAGGAAAAATTAGCTTGCAAGGGACGGAAGGCCTGGAGTACGGAATAAGTCACGATTGCCCCTACGCCAATTGCTCCACCAATCAGCAGGAAGAACAGGAAAGTAGCGACCACAGAAGGAGGCTTGTGCCTGCGGGCAGGGTGTTTAGTTTTTCCCATGTCATTTGCGCGGTAGACAGGCGTAGCCTCCTAGCATTGGTGTTGGTACAGTACCAGGATAGGCTTGGCAGGATTCAGTTGCTTCTTGTACCAGTTGTTTGGCATTCGGTAATTTAGCAACCGCGGGAGAAACAGGGACATCGCTACTACTAACTGCACCATCTGCATTAGTTGGCACATCTAAGGCTTCTTCCCGCAGGAGACTCCTACCTTCTCGCGTCGGCAAACAGCGCCCCAGTCTGGGGTTAAGGGCAGTACCGTCAGGACAGGTCTTGTCACGACCACGGGGAAAACTCAGCCCAGGTGTAGTGGAAGGAATGACAGGAGCTGGTGCTAGGGGAGTCAGTAGCTGCGCTTGCAAAGGCAAGACTATCACGATCGGTGCCAGCATGAGAAGACGCATGGAAGTTTCTCCCAGATTTGCTAACATCATTCTACAACTGGCAAGGGCAATGATCAACACAAAACAACAGAGCTGACAAAGTCAATCATTTTCTGTTACGATCACCAAAACGGAAAGATGGCAACAGATGGATGGTAACAGACCATTGGGGGTAGTTGTACAAGGTTCTCTGAGTCAGGGTTTGGCAGTGCGTTTGTACGGCGATGTGTCAGTGGAAGAAATGCGAGTGGGGAAGTTTTTGGTTGTCCAGGGTAGGCGCGCTCGTTTCTTTTGTATTTTGACGGATGTAGCCCTGGGAACGGCAAGCCCCCGCATCTTAATCAATCCCCCTGATCCGCAAAATCTGTTCTTGACGGAAGTGCTGGCAGGTACTGGTACTTTTGGCACCATCAACTTGGCACCGATGTTGATGTTTGACAGCCCGATCGACTTGTTACCACTGCCAAAGAAGGGAAAACGCCAACGGCAACCGATCGAGGCAGAGACGGAAGTCAATCTCTTACCAGTAAAGACAGTACCAACCCACTTTTCCCAGGTATTTGAAGCAGTGGAGCGAGATTTTCGCATTGTCTTTGGCTGGGAAGATGACCCCCATAAGCGCAACTTCGCCATTGGTCACCCTGTGGACATGGATGTGCCGGTCTGCATTGACCTCGATCGGTTTGTGGAGCGGAGTAATGGTATTTTTGGCAAATCAGGTACAGGTAAATCCTTTCTGACGCGGCTATTATTGTCGGGGATTATTCGCAAACGGGCAGCGGTCAATCTCATTTTTGATATGCACTCAGAATACGGCTGGGAAGCAGCAGCGGAAGGTAAGAAAACCCATACTGTCAAAGGACTGCGGCAACTGTTTCCTAGCCAGGTACAGATTTACACCCTTGACCCCGATTCAACTAAGCGGCGGGGGGTGAGAGATGCCCAGGAACTCTACATCGGTCTTGATCAGATTGAAGTAGAAGATTTATTGCTGGTCAAAGAGGAACTGAATCTATCGGAGGCGAGCATTGAAAATGCCATCATTTTGCGCAATGAGTTTGGCAAGCAGTGGATCGATCGGTTACTGGGCATGAGCAATGCTGAGATTCAAGAGTTCTGTGAAACCCGCATGGGCAGTAAGTCTTCCATCATGGCATTGCAGCGCAAGCTAATGCGGTTAGAGGAATTGAAATACTTAAAGCGCACCTGTCCTGACAATCATATCAAACAGATATTGGATGCCCTCAGTGCCCACAAACATATTGTCATTGAATTTGGTTCCCAGTCCAATTTACTCTCCTACATGTTAGCGACAAATATTATCACCCGCCGTATCCACCAAGCCTATGTCCGCCAGGCGGAGAAATTCCTGCAGACCAAAAATCCCAGCGATCGTCCCATTCAGTTGATGATCACCATTGAAGAAGCCCACCGCTTTTTGAATCCCCTGACTGCTAAGCAGACTATTTTTGGCACCATTGCCAGGGAGATGCGCAAATACTTTGTCACTCTTTTAGTGGTTGACCAACGACCGTCAGGGATTGACAATGAAGTCATGTCTCAGATTGGCACCAGAATCACAGCTCTCTTGAATGATGAAAAAGATATTGAGGCGATTTTTACAGGAGTAGCGGGGAGCGGGAATTTGCGGTCGGTGCTAGCGAAACTGGACTCGAAACAACAGGCACTAGTTTTAGGTCATGCGGTACCGATGCCAGTTGTCATTCAAACCAGGCGCTATGATGAACAGTTCTACCAAGAAATTGGTGAAACCAACTGGGAAAAAGCTTCCACAGAGCAGGTACTAGAGGCAGCGGAAGTGGCACGGGCGGATTTAGGGTTTTAGGATGGAGATTCTCACCTATTCAGCGGGGGGAGTAGATTTACAAATTAACGGTGCCTTGGGTCTGTCTTTCAACCGTTTGGACTGGTCGCAGACAGAGAAACTGATCCAGGTCTGTCAGTTTTTGTATGACCAGGGGATTGACGCTTTTCTCCCTACTTTAGTTACTACAGATAGGGAATCTTTACACCGATCGTTATCTGTCATTCAAGCAGTTATGGCGCAGGGGACAGGGGGAGCTGAGATTTTAGGCGTACATTTGGAGGGCCCGTTCTTACATCCTGAGAAGCGGGGGGCACATCCTGCTACTCATCTGCTACCTCTGACATTAGAAAATGCCAAGCGGGTGGTGGGAGATTTTGCACCTCTTATCCGTCTGATGACTATTGCGCCGGAATTAGATGAAACAGGTGAAGTTATCAGTTTTTTACAAAACCTAGGCATAAAGCTCAGTATGGGTCACACTACTTGTACCCTGATGCAGGCACAGCTAGCTTACGCAAGGGGTGTAGATTTGGTCACCCATTTGTTTAATGCCATGCCCAGTCTCCACCATCGGCAGCCAGGAGTAGTCGGTTTTGCCCTTACTGCCCCCATGTGGTGTGGTTTGATTGCCGATGGAAAACATCTCCACCCCCAAGTAGTTGAGTTGGTCTACCGCTTAAAACAGCACCATCTATTTTTGGTCAGTGATGCCCTTCCCCCCTTCGGTTTGCCGACAGGAGAATATCCCTGGGACGAACGATCGATAACAGTCAGAGACAACAGTTGCTATCTAGCTGACGGCACTTTAGCAGGGACTACCCTGGGTCTGCTGGCGGGAGTGATTAACTTAGTGAACTGGGGAGTGTGTGCATTACCACAGGCCCTCGCTCTAGCAACTATCCATCCCCGTCTGGCTTTGGGTCTGCCCCTGCCACAGCAGCCCTCTTTGGTTTGGTACCAGGCAGAGGGGGGAGGAATCGAGTTTAAGCGCTACAGTTAATAATCAATGCCAATCAGTTGTTTCTCCATGTTGAGGTTGGGATGGGGATACTGGGGCAAGGTAATCAAACCCAGACGAAGGTTGGGGGGCCAGAAGCGCAAAATAGCTCGCCCTTGGATGTTTTCTTGAGGGAGAAACCCCCAAATATGGGAATCATTGCTGTTGTTGCGATTGTCCCCCATCACCCAGTAGTAACCAGGGGGCACCACAAAAGGGGAAATTTCGTAGCGGGGGGGTTCCAGAATGTATGGCTCCTCCAGGGGGATACCGTTGATAAATACTTTGCCGTCTTTGATGGCTACCTGTTCTCCCGGCAGTCCGATCACACGCTTGATGTAGGCTTTCCCTGCCATAAAAGGGGGCTCAAAGACAATGATCTCTCCCCGTTTGGGTGCTCGCCAATGGTAAGTCAGTTTTTCGACCATGATGCGATCGTTGACCTGCAATGTCGGCTCCATGGAACCCGAGGGGATATAGCGGGGTTCTATGACAAAGGAGCGCAGGAGAACAGCTATCACCAAAGACAGGAGAATTATACGTAGGGATTCCCCCTGCTTCTGCCACCAGTCTTTCCAGGAAAACTCAGCCATACTCAGTTCAAGGTGTATTCAGGAGTCCTAATCACACCAGCACGACGATTGGGGGGCCAATAACGAAAAGCCGCCCGACCCACGACATTTTCCCTCGGTAAAAATCCCCAAACATGGGAATCCAAACTGTTATTGCGATTATCCCCCATCACCCAGTAACTGTCGGGGGGAACAACGAAACTGGGTACTCCCTTCATTTCCACAATTTGGCTGGGTTGGAAACAGTTGTCAGGGCACAGGGCAGGGTCAGTAGTAGGTAGCGTATAGACAGCAGGGGCAGTGATATAGGGTTCAGGAATAGGTGTGCCGTTGACATAGACTGTGCCATTCTGAATGCTGATCCTGTCGCCAGGTAGTCCTATTACCCTTTTAATGTATACACTCCCTTTGTTTGGAATAGCGGGATGGTTGGGCGGATGAAAGACAATGATCTCTCCCCGCTGGGGGTTGCGGAAGTAGTAGGAAATTTTTTCAATAATCAATCGGTCTTTGATCTGTAGCGTTGGCTCCATGGAGCTGGAGGGTATGTAACGGTTTTCGGCAATGAAGGTGTGCACCCCAAAAAAAAGTAACAGTGCCATCCCGATCGTGTGCATGGTTTCTTCGGCGATCGCTTTTACGGAACGTTTTTTCTGGGAGAGGGTATCGGTCATGGTTAGCTCCGTTCGATGGGAATCACTTGACTGCCGTCGAGACCAAAGGCTTGGTGTACCGCTCGCAGACCTATCACTGCTTGCCTCTGTCTGATGATACAACTGACTTTGATTTCTGAGGTGGCAATCATTTCTATATTAATTTCCTGCTCAGCTAGGGCTTGAAACATCCGCGCTGCTATCCCCTTGGCTTGCGCCATGCCCATACCCACGATGCTCAACTTAGCCACTTCTGTATCTACTAGGACTTCGCCACAATTTAATTGCTGGGCAGTCTGTTGTAAAGTGCGTTCCGCAGCGTAGCGATCGGTAGAGTTGATCGTAAAGGCGATGTTGTTCAGCCCCTGGGCAGGTTCCGATTGGATAATCATATCGAGGGGAATGCCTTTATCTGCCAGGGATTGCAATAGGCGAGCCGCTACCCCAGGGCGATCGGGGACATTGAGCACCGCCAGGCGAGTTTGATTTTGGTCTAGGGCAACTCCTCTAACTGTGGGAGCATCGGCAGCGGGTAGGAGGGCAGGGGTAGGTTCCAGGTGAAAAATTTCCCCCAAGGCAGCTAGGGCACGATCGCTATCCCCCTCAGCAATTACACAACTAACCTTGGTTTCCGAGGTGGAGATCATCTCAATATTGATGTCCTTCTGCCCCAGGGCGCTGAACATACGAGCGGGAATCGCTGGTCGCCCCACAATGCCTACTCCACTGATACTGACAATGCTAATTTGCTCATCCCCCAGGATGGTCACCGAGGGATGCAGGGCACGACAAACAGCCAGGGCACGGTCTAAATCTGGTCGGGGCACAGTGAAGGCAATATCGTTATAGTTGAGGGGGTGTTGAATCGCTTGCACAATTAGGTCAACTAAAATTCCTGCCTCGGCTAGGGCGGAAAAAAGCCGCGCCGCAATGCCAGGACGATCGGGTACTCCCAGGAGGGCAACTTTGGCTTGGCAGCGATCGATGTGAATGCCATCGACTAAGCGATTAACCTCCAGGCTGTTGAGGTCACCACTGGGGGCAGCAGGACTGAGAATCTTGGTGCCTGGAGCCTCTGACCAAGTGGAACGCACAACTAGGGGGACAGCAAAATTACGGGCAATTTCCACGGCTCTGGGGTGGAGTACCTTTGCCCCTAAACTAGCTAGTTCCAACATCTCAGCAGCAGTAATTTCTGCCAATAGACTGGCTTGGGGCACCAACCGGGGGTCAGTGGTCAAAATCCCTGGTACATCGGTATAAATTTCACACCGATCAGCGAGAAGAGCAGCCGCCAAGGCCACGGCAGAGGTATCGGAGCCACCCCGCCCCAAAGTAGTCACTTCCCCTGTGGTACTGATCCCCTGAAATCCCGTCACCACAACAACTTTACCCTGGTGTAACTCGGCTTTGATGCGGGTAACATCAATAGAGATGATCCGTGCCCGCTGGTGGTGGGGTTCCGTGATAATGCCCGCTTCCCTGCCCGTCAAGCCGATCGCTGGCTGTCCCTGAGCCTGCAATGCCATACTCACCAAAGCAGTCGTCACCTGCTCCCCTGTCGCCAGCAGTAAGTCCATTTCCCTGGGGTCGGGACATTCCCCCGCTACCGATCGGGCTAAATCAATCAAACTGTCGGTGGTCTTCCCCATGGCCGACACTACCACTACCACCTGCTCACCCTGGCTAACGGCTTGGTTTATGCGGCGACATACCTGTAAAATCCGTTCTCCATCAGCTACAGAAGTACCGCCGAATTTTTGTACTACTAATCCCATTGCGCCAACAAAAACTTAGCCCTTTAGCCTACTACACATACAGTCTGACGAGCCAGTGAAATTTTAGATTTTCTACAGAAGTGTATTCCTCCTGTTGCCCCCGTTGCTGGAAGTAAAAAGAAGCCCACTCCAAGTCCGTCACTGCTTGGCGCAACTTACCTCGTTGTTTCTGTACTATAGCCCGTGCTCTGTAGGCTTCTGGGTTCTCTGGTTCTAAATGCAACACCCGATCGAAATCAGCTAGAGCCAAATCTAATTCCCCCTGGCGCTGGTGGGCGCAACCCTGATGAAACCAAGCCCTAGCATGGCTGGGCATAAGGTGTGTGGCTTGTTGGAAATCTAACAATGCCCCCTCCAGTTGACCTCCCAGCATTAGTTCAATACCCCGATCGGTCAAGATTTCCACCCGATCCGCCACAGGGGGGGACAATCGCAAAGCTTGCTCATAGTCCGTCAAACTACGGTGGGACTGTCCCATAGCACTGTAGACAAGGGCACGGTCGTAAAACAGGCGGTAATTGTGGGGGTCTAAAGCAATACCTCGGTCAAAGTCTGCCAAGGCACCTGGGTAATTCCCCCGATGGAAGCGTGCTAAACCCCGATCGAGCCACACTTCCGCGTTATCGGGTAAATATTCCAGAGCGCGGTCGCAATCCCGCTCGGCTTTATCGTAGATACCTAGTAGTAGGTAGGCAAGACAGCGGTTACCGTAGGAAAGGGCAGGAGCCTGGTCGATCGTTTGGGAGAAGATTTCCACAGCACGGGCATACTGCTGGGATTGCAGTGCCTGGATACCTGCTTCCACTAGAGTAGTTGCCTCCCCCCACCACGGGAAACACAACAGCCACAGACCCACTACTAGGAATAGTCGCATTAGGCTTTACCCCAGCCCTTTTCCGCTTGCTCTAGGACGTATTGCGCCACATCCTTAATTTGGTCATCGGAGAGCTTTTTGCCAAAGGCAGGCATAGCGTTCTTACCCTTCTTGATTTGGTAGGCAATTGCTTCTTCCGTATTCATACCATACTTGGCAAGGGCATCCTTTTGTAAAGTTTTGGCAGCCACAACGCGGTTACCACCGCCGGCATGGCAAGCAGCACAGTTAGCGGTGAACAACTTTGCCGCCTCGGGGGAACTAGCAAAGGCCGGCAGAGTTTGCCACACTAAACTGACTAGAACAAATAAACTAGCTAATAACTTGAGCATGACTGTTGATAAAGTTTGGAAGAACGCTTCTCAATTTTAGCGGATGGGGCAAATTTGTCAAAAAAAACGGCAGATTACTGTTAAGTTATGTTAAGGCTCTAGTAATAGAAACAAACCATGCCGATTCTGCGCTGGCTGCTGAAATTACTACAAGCTTTCCTGGTGTTGGGGAAGGTAGTTACGTTACTGTTGCGGGGGCGGTTGCATCGGCGCAACACGATCGAGCAGATGGCAATTGTGGGCACTGGTTCCCTAGGGATTACTTTGATTACAGCCCTATTTGTGGGGGCAGTCTTTACCATTCAAGTTGCTAAAGAATTTATTAATTTTGGTGCCCAGCGAGCGATCGGGGGTGTACTAGCCATTGCCATTACCAGGGAGCTAGCCCCAGTTTTGACGGCAGTGATTATTGCTGGCAGGATTGGTTCTGCCTTTGCTGCGGAAATCGGCACGATGGAAGTGACGGAACAGATTGATGCTCTCTACATCTTGCGCACTGACCCCCTAGATTACCTCGTGACACCCCGTCTAGTCGCCTGTGTGTTGATGATGCCCCTATTGACGATCGTGGCGATTTTCACAGGGCTAGGTGGAGGGTTGGTGATCGCCCAAGGACTGTACAACATTTCTAGGGATATATTTTTGGATTCTGTGCAGCGGTTTTTAGTTACCTGGGATGTAATCAGTGCCATGATCAAAGCAGCGGTATTTGGGGCATTGATTGCTGCCATTGGCACAACCTGGGGTCTAACAACAACGGGGGGAGCAAAAGGGGTAGGGGAATCAACCACAGCGGCAGTAGTGACTTCTCTGCTGGCGATTTTCAGTAGCAACTTTTTTCTCTCCTGGGTGTTATTTGGGGGAATTGGCAGTACCCTATCGCGGGGGTTGCTAGGCTCCTAGAAGTTTTGCCCCTATTTAGTGGGTCAGCAAGCTAGGATAAATGAAAGTGAGAGCTACTCCCCCGTTATGTCCCTAGAAAACGAAGATCGATACTCCAGTGACCCAGTCGAACTCAAGGAAGCCTGCGGCGTATTTGGTATTTATGCCGTCAATGAACCAGTAGCTAAATTGACTTATTTTGGACTATATGCCCTCCAGCATCGCGGTCAAGAATCAGCGGGAATCACTACCTTTGACTCACAAGGAGGGAGTCATACCTATAAAGCCATGGGACTAGTGTCTCAAATTTTCAATGAAGCTATCCTAGCGGACTTACCAGGTCACATTGCCATTGGTCACAACCGCTATTCCACGACAGGTTCTAGCCAAATTTGTAATGCCCAGCCTGTAGTTATTCCTACCCCCCTCGGTGATGTGGCTCTAGCCCATAACGGCAATTTGGTCAATGCTCTGGAACTACGTTCCGAGTTAGCTGCCCAAGGTTTTACCCTAAGTTCTTCCTCTGATTCAGAAGCGATCGGGTGGGCAATTGCGGCGGGGGTGAGCGAAACGAGAGACTGGATCAAGGGGACAATTGCGGGCGTGCAGCGCTGTCAAGGAGCATTCAGTTTAGCGATCGGTACACCCCAGGGGATTATGGCAGTGCGGGACAGTTATGGGGTACGCCCTTTGGTAATTGGCACCTTGGGAGAGCAGAAGTGGGTAATTGCCTCGGAGACCTGCGGGCTGGATATTATTGGCGCAGAATTTGTCCGATCGGTGGAGCCAGGGGAGTTAATTTGGCTGGATGGGGAGGGGATGCAGATTTACCGATGGTCAGAAGCCAACCCTAAGCTCTGTATTTTTGAGTTAATTTACTTTGCTCGTCCTGACAGCCTGGTAGAGGCGGAGAGTTTGTATACCTACCGTATGCGTTTAGGCAGTGTTTTGGCAAAGGAAGCCCCTGTAGAGGCAGACTTAGTGATTGGGGTACCAGATTCAGGGATTCCTGCTGCCATTGGCTTTGCCCAAACTAGTGGCATTCCCTACGGAGAGGGGCTGATTAAGAATCGCTATGTGGGGCGCACTTTTATCCAACCCACTCAGTCCATGCGGGAGACAGGCATTAGGATGAAATTGAACCCCCTCAAGGATGTCCTCCAGGGGAAGCGGGTTGTGGTGGTAGATGATTCCATTGTGCGGGGTACGACTAGCCGTAAAATTGTGCAGACCCTGCGGGAAGGGGGAGCCATAGAAGTCCATATGCGCATCTCTTCCCCCCCCGTGACCCACCCCTGTTTCTACGGCATTGATACGGACTCCCAAGACCAACTAATTGCCGCCCGCCAGAGTCTAGCAGAAATCGCCACTACCCTAGGCGTAGATTCCCTTGCCTATCTTAGTGAAGCAGGCATGTTACAAGCCACCCAAACTGATCCCGATCGTTTCTGCACAGCATGCTTTAATGGTAAATACCCCATCCCTATTTCCGATAAACTGAAACGAACCAAACTGATGTTAGAGTGCCATGACCCAAGTGCTGTTTCACCTTGCCTTCCCTGTTAAAGATATTCCCTCTACGAAAAAGTTCTATGTGGACGGGTTGGGCTGTCTCGCGGGCAGGGAGAACGATCGTTGTATTATTCTCAGCCTCTACGGTCACCAGCTAGTTGCCCATGTGGTAGACGAATTGCCCCCACCCCAGCAGGGTATCTATCCCAGGCATTTTGGCGTAGTGTTTCAGGCGGAACGGAACTGGCTGGCACTCCTAGAGCGGGTGCATGAAAAACGCTTGCCCTTCTATGTCCGTCCCAAGGTACGCTTCCCTGACACGCCCCTAGAGCATCGCACTTTCTTTCTGGCTGACCCCTCCCACAATCTCTTGGAATTCAAATACTATCGCTTTGAGTCGGCGGTATTTGGGGAAACGGCGCTAGCCCAAGTGGGGGAGGTGATGGGTGAGGCGCAGGAACCCCAGTTGCCAGTGCAAAAAAGCTAAGACAGGTCTGCCCGTAGCTGCGGCGATCGGTTTGTACTAGCTCCCCTACTGTCTCTGGCAGGGGGTGATAGCTACTATGTTCTACGGCAATTTGGGTGGCAGCATGGCAGAGGCGGTGGAGGTGGGTCAACACAGGCAGATATAGGTTACTGTCGTAGGGGGGGTCAAAGTAGATCAAATCAAAACTCCCCTGCAACTTGGCAATAGCTTTAACTACGTCCATTTTCAGAATGTGAAATTGCTGGGGTTGACTAATTTTTGCCAAATTTGCCTGTATGATTTTGCAAGCAGCGGCATCCATCTCGATCGCTACTACCTGTTTTGCCCCCCTACGCAGGGCTTCCGCACTCATTGCCCCTGAGCCAGCACACAGCTCCAACCAAGTGGCACCCCCAAGGTGATGTTGCCAGATGTTGAACAGTGCCGATCGGACTTTACTAGAGGTGGGGCGGATAGTTTTGGGCGTTTTTAGTTTTCTATCTCCGCCAATACGCAGGTTCATTAACTCACCGCCTGTTCCAGTTGATATTGTTGCCAGAGTTTTCGGTAAAGGGGAGAAGCAGCCATTAACTCTTGATGGGTACCAATAGCATGGACACACCCCCGATCGAGGATAAGAATCCGATCGCAGTTCATCGCTGCCGACAGTTTATGGGTGATAAAAATTATTGTCTTGTGGCGGGGCAGGTTTGCCAGAATCTTAGCAGCGGTCTGGTTATCCACGCTGGCAAGGGCATCATCCAGTAGCAAGATGGGGGCATCCATCAAGAGGGCGCGGGCTAGAGCCGTCCGTTGTCGTTGTCCCCCCGATAGAGTAATACCCCGTTCCCCCACCAAAGTCTCATATTTTTGCGGAAAGGAGAGGATTTCCCCCTGGATATGTGCCTGTTCGGCGTAGTATTCTACCTGGGCGAAAGAGGCATCGGGCTTACCGTAGCGAATATTTTCCAAGATGGGCAAACTGAACAAAAAACTTTCCTGGGGCACATAGGTCACGATCGTCCTCAAGTCCCGCACCCGCATTTTTGTAATATCAATATCATCGATAAAAATAGTGCCAGGTGGCACAGGTAAAAGGCGGGGAATTAGGTTAGCCAAAGTGGATTTCCCTGACCCGATCGCGCCAATAATTGCCAACCTCTCCCCAGGCGCTACCGTAAAACTGACATCAACTAGAGTAGGCGTTTTTGCGCCTAGATAAGTAAAAGATAAATGCCGCACCTCGATCTTACCCGCTACTGCCGCTAAATTGACAGTTATGGCATCGGCGGGGTCCACAATAGCAGGGGGAACACTCAATAGACCTTCCACCCGATCGATACTCACCTGACCGCGTTGGATAACTGTCAAAGTAAAGCCCAGCAGAGCCGTAGGAAATGTGAGATATTCCACATACAAAATCAGCGTAATCAGACCACTGAGATTGAATTTGCCATCGATGATCATGAGACCGCCCTGCCACACAATCAGCAATAAACTCACTCCCACAATTCCCCCCAGGGCCGGAAATAGGATATTACGGGTGCGCGCCATTTGCAGATTAGCTTCTAGGAGGTCTAAATTTTTTTGGCGAAAAGCCCGTCGTTCATTCTCTTCCTGGGCATAGGTTTTAATCAGTGCCATACTGTTGAGGTCTTCCTGCAACAAACTGCTCACATCTGACAACTTTTCCTGCACTGTCTGTTGTTCAGCGCGCATTTTATCCCCGAAAGCCTGTACCAAAAGCATCATAAAGGGATAGGGAGCCAATGCCAACAAAGTCAGCCGTAAATCGATCGCTATCATGGCCGGCAATGTCAGTCCATAGGCAAAAACTGTGTTTGTCAAACTGAGGAGAGCAAACCCCAACAAACGGCGGATATTTTCCACATCACTGGTGACAATACTGATAATTTCTCCCACTGATTGCTGACTGAAATAACTGGGGGGCAACGTGAGGAGATGGTTAAAAATCTTTTGGCGCAACTCATACTCAATGCTCCGCCCCACACCAAAAATCCACATCCTGGAAGCCATGCGAATCACCCACATCACACAGGCAAGGGTAACCACCCCCGCCGCTGACCACAACAGGGAAGGTATGGGATCGGCAATCTCAACCCCCCCCACCATTTTTTCCAGGAGCGCCACTACCGATCGAATCACTTCCCGAATTGCTACCGACAGACCATTGACAATCAGCAGTGCCACTATGCCCAGCACCAGCGGCTTAGTATGGGGTCGGAGATATTCCCCCACTTTTTTCAGCGACAACCTTGCCATGCAGAGCCCCCAGAAAACGTATTGATCATAGCCGTTCCTATGGTGGTGATGACATCATCCAGGGCGGATTTTTGCTTCGTGGGTTAGAATTTGGATCAGTCCATCCTCCACACTCTATGACGGAGCCAATATTTTGGTTAGCCCTTTCATTTTTCTTGGTGGCGATTTCCCTGACTATCCTGTTAATGGCAGCCATTCCCACATTCCAAGAAATTAGTCGCGCCAGTCGCAGTGTCCAAAGATTAGCTGATTTGCTAGTGCAGGAACTGCCCCCCGCCTTGGAGTCAATCAGGATGGCGGGTATAGAGGTATCGGAGCTAACAGAGGAACTCCACCATAGCGCCAAAGGGGCATCAGCCGCTGTCCAACAGGTGAGTGAGGGGGCAAAACAGACCGCCCAAACTGCCCGATCGGCACTGGTGGCTATCAAAGCTGGCTGGCAGGCATTTATTAAACCCAGACGCAAGACCTCACGCTTGAAGGATTTTACTAATCAGTCCTTGAAATAGGGGATGGGGCTGGGAGGGACGGGAACGGAATTCGGGATGGAACTGACAGGCGATAAAGTAGGGGTGTTCGGGGAATTCAATAATCTCTACTAGGCGCCCATCGGGGGAGACCCCGCTGATTTTGTAACCATCGGCTAAAAACCTATCGCGGTAGGCATTGTTGAACTCATAGCGGTGGCGGTGGCGTTCGTAGATGATTGGTTCCTGGTAGAGAGCATAGGCGAGAGTATTGGGCATAATCTTGGTGGGATAAACCCCTAGGCGCATCGTTCCCCCTAAATCCACTACATCCTGCTGTTCTGGCAAGAGATGAATGACGGGATTGGGGGTATGGGGGTCAAATTCCGCACTATTAGCTGGTAGGCGGGCAATTTCTCTTGCCCAGTCAATTACAGCACACTGCATGCCCAGACACAGCCCCAGAAATGGTATTCCCTGCTCCCTGGCGTAACCCACCGCCTTAATCTTGCCTTCTACGCCCCTCGGACCAAACCCCCCCGGTACAACAATTCCCTGCACACTGTGGAGAAACCGATCGGGTCCATCCTTTTCTATGTCCTCTGCATTCACCCAGACAATTTCCACAGCACTGTTAAGGGCAACGGCGGCATGGCGCAAGGCTTCTATCACCGATAGATAGGCATCATTCAAGCGGACATATTTGCCCACGATCGCTACTTTGACTTGATATTGCGGGTTGACGATGCGACTAACCAGAGTTTGCCAGTTAGCCAGATCAGGTGTCCGTTGCTCCAGTTGCAATAATTCCAGGACGCGATTAGCTAAGCCCTCTCGCTCCATAATGAGAGGCACTTCGTAGATGGTTTTGGCATCGGGGGCAGGAATCACACATTCAGGGGGTACATCACAAAACTCCGACAGCTTTTCCCGAATTCCCTGGGGTAAGGGGCGTTCACTGCGACAGACCAAAATATCAGGTTGAATACCCACCGACCGCAGTTCCTTAACGGAGTGCTGGGTGGGTTTAGTTTTCATTTCTCCCGCCGCACTAATCCAGGGTACCAGGGTCACGTGCATATAGGCAGTGTTATGCCGTCCTACGTCTTTACGGAACTGGCGCAGGGCTTCCAAAAAGGGCAGAGATTCAATATCCCCTACTGTGCCCCCCACCTCGGTAATTAGGACATCGGGGTTACTATTGCGGGCAACTCTGAGGATGCGTTCCTTGATCTCGTTGGTGATGTGGGGAATCACTTGCACCGTGCTGCCTTGATAGTCTCCTTTGCGCTCCTTGTTGATAACTGCCTGGTAAATGCTCCCCGTCGTCACACTGGAGAGTTTGGACATGTTGGTATCCGTAAAGCGCTCGTAGTGACCGAGGTCTAAATCCGTCTCCCCCCCGTCCTCTGTAACAAATACTTCCCCGTGCTGGAAGGGACTCATGGTGCCAGGGTCCACATTGATGTAGGGGTCAAGTTTGAGGATAGCGATCGTGTAGCCCCGCGATTTCAACAGGCGACCGAGACTAGCAGCAATAATCCCCTTACCAATACTGGAGACTACCCCCCCTGTGACAAATACATACTTGGTCATTCATTCACCACCGACCCTACAGTTTCTTAGTATGCACCGTTGCCCTTGGGGAAGATCACAATACCTATGGTCTTCAAAATAATCCAAATGTCCAACCAAAAGTTATGACGGCGGACGTATTGTAAATCTATTTGCACCCGTTTGGGGTAGGGAATATTATTTCGCCCTGAGACTTGCCACAGTCCCGTAATCCCTGGACGAATTGACAGCACCACATCGATGGCATCTCCATATTTAACCAATTCCTCTGGTACCAAGGGACGGGGACCCACGACGCTCATATCGCCCATAAGGACGTTCCAAAACTGGGGAAATTCATCCAGACTCGTCCAGCGCAACCACCGCCCAATAGGAGTAATTCTAGGGTCATCCTTGAGCTTAAAGTTTTCCTCAAACTCGGCGCGGCAATGGGGACAGGCATCGAGTAACTGTTCTAGCATCTTATCTGCTCCCACCACCATCGTGCGAAACTTCATACAGGTAAACAGTTTGCCGTTTTTGCCCACCCGCTTCTGCCTATAGACGATCGGACCTGGCGAATTCAGATAAATTAACAGCCCAATCAGGATATAAACTGGAAAAAGTAATAGCAAAACTGACAACGAAAATAAAATATCAAAAATGCGTTTACCATAATCTTTGTAAATATCTACTTGGTCGACCCCTAGTTGCAGTTGTCCGTAGCGGCTCGATCGCCGAAGTCGGGTTCTACTCGTCACAACTTACCTCCCACCACACTGGTTAAAATCATACAATGCCTACGCATTTTTACTGGGGAAATGACGAATATGCAATTGCCTGGGCAGTCGATCGTCTGCGGCAGCAGGTTGTAGATAGGGCATGGCAGGACTTCAACTTCACAAAAATTTCCGCTTCGGCTGATAGTCAGATTATAGAGGGGCTGACCTTGGCAATCACTACACCTTTCGGCAATGGTGGACGCTTAACTTGGCTGTCTGACTGCCCGATCGGGAAAAAGTGTGCGGAAGAAGTGTTGACTTACCTGGAGCGTTGTCTAGCTAATTTGCCCCCAGAATCTCATCTAGTATTTAGTCATGCCGACAAACCTGACAGTCGTTGCCGAGCAGTAAAATTGCTGCAACAATACGGCGACATCAAGGAGTTTTCCCTCCTAGCCCCCTGGCAGGAAGAAGCAATTATTAAACTAGTGGCAGATGTAGCTAAGGGCTATGAGATAGGTTTACCAGCAGAAACGATCGAGTTTTTAGCAGAAGCCATCGGCAATGATACAAGGCGTTTACATCAAGAGATGCAGAAAATAAAGTTATGGATGGGAGACAGCCCTAAACCCCCTTCTATAGAAGAACTACAGCAATTAGTCACAGCTAGTGGACACAATACCTTACAGCTAGGGCAGGCAATTCGCCAGGGCAATACCGATCGGTCTTTCCTGTTATTACAAGAACTTTTAGCTAATAATGAACCCCCTTTAAGAATCATCGCCACCTTGGTAGGGCAATTTCGTACCTGGTTGCAGGTTAGGGCAATGGTAGAAGCAGGAGAAAAAGATGAGAAAAAGATAGCTGAACTAGCAGAGTTAGGGAATCCCAAGCGGGTTTACTTCTTGAAAAAAGAAGTACAGTCTTTGTCCTCCCACCAGTTATTCACTAGTTTGCAAATTTTGTTAGAAGCAGAGGTAGCCCTAAAAACAGGAGCAACAGAAATACTCACACTGCAGACAACTATAATGCGCCTCTGTCAAACCTTAACGGCGGGGACGGAGAGGCAGGGCACCAATACCAGGGGGTAGAATATCCCAATTGTCTCCTTGTTTAGCATAGGTAGCAAGAGTAACTTGGCGTTTAGTTTGTACAACCAGACTGTAATTGTAGGGAATGACACTGCTACTGAGATGGTGGAGCACGCTGTAACGCCCTAGGTAATCTAAGTTTGACCAGACACCCGTATCCACCGTAAGAATTATTCGCTTCTGGGCAGGGTCAATGGTAGTGTCAATAACTAAGTTTTGTCCAAACCGATCGATTACCCACCAGGGGCTAGGTTGCATAGGGTCTTGGGGAACAACTGTTTCAGCCCCAGCATTAGAGGCAACCAGAATTACTGACAGTAAAACCAAGGACCTTGTTATTCCCACAGGCGTTTACCTTCCTGCGTGTAGAGGCGATTATGGGTATCACGGAGTAGCTTAGGAATATCTAAATTTTCAGGGCAGCGGGGTAAACATTCCCCACAATCTGTACATTTATTTGCTTTTTTACCTGGAAACCAATGACCCGCATTTTCAAACATACGATAGCGATATTTACCAAACTCTACCATGTCAAAGGCAACGGCCAGATTGCGTAGGCGTAACACTTCAGGGATATTGATTTCCTCTGGGCAGGGCAAACATTGAAAACATTGACTACACCGATCGGTGCCCAAAGTAAAATATTGACGATCGAGGCGGGCTAAAGCAGCTTTTTCTGCCTGAGAAAGGGGGGCAATATTGTCCCAAGCAGGAGCGTGATCCAGAAATTCCTGGGGATTAGCTGCCCCTAAACTAAGGGTGTGGACACGGGGGTCAGAGAGGAGAAACCGATCGTTGAGATAGAGAGGGGTAAAGGGGGCGCAGAGTTGTTTTAACTTCTCAGGGGGTTGATAGAGCATACCGCCTTTGTCAGAGGGAGAAATAATAAACACACCCATATCTTTTTGGTGGGCTAACTCCACGGCGGGCAAATTCCTTTGATTAAAATAATAGTAATGCAAATTTACCGAAGCAAAGATGTCCAAATTGATAGTAGCGAGGATAATTTCTAGGGGGGCATGGGTAGAAAATCCCACATGCCGAATTAAACCTTGATTAACTGCTTCTTGTACCGCCGCCATGCAGCCATCGGGCTGTTTTACTAACTCATAATGTTCCCAGGTGTTGATGCCGTGAATATCGAAATTGTCTATATAATCTAGGTTAAGACGATCCAAAGAACGCTTAATCAGTTCCTCCATAGATTGTCGGTCGGGGGTAGGGGGAATTTTGGTTGTGACATAGATTTGTTGTCGATAACGATGCAACCCCCGCTGAAAAGCTGCCCCAATATATTCCTCACTTTTGCCGTAGCCTTTAGCAGTTTCAATGTGATTGATACCTAGTTCTAAAGCCTTTTCAATTGTGGCAATCGCATTAGCTTCCGACTCCAGGAAACGCATCCCCCCCAGGGAGAAGACGGAAAACCGCATTTCTGTCTTGCCAAACCGTTTGTACTGCATAGGCTTAGTTTAACATAGACAGAGGTTACTGATGTTGATTGCTAATGATTACTGTCAAAATCTGTGGCATTACCCAAAGAGCACAGGCAGAAATGATTGCCGATTTGGGCGTGGATTTCCTAGGTTTTATTGTCGTACCCAATACCCCCCGTTATGTTCCTCCTGATTGTCTCCCCCCCCTAGTAGAAAATCTACCCAAGTCTGTTAAAACTGTCTGTGTCTTTCGCAACCAATCCGTAGGGGAAGTCACCTCTGTTATAAACACATGTCGCCTTGATGCTATCCAATTGCACGGTCAAGAATCCCTAGGTTTCTGTCAGCAGATTAGGGAATTGTTTCCCCATAAACTTCTCATCAAAGCTATTGCAGTTAGGGGAGTGTCTGACCTACAGCTTGCCCAGACTTATGCTAAAGTTATTGATGTCTTGCTATTGGATAACGGCAGTGGGGGGACAGGCAAACCGATCGATTGGTCATTACTAACTAATTTTCACTCTCCTTGTCCTTGGTGGTTGGCTGGTGGTCTCTCCCCTAGTAATGTCAAAGACGCTATCACACAAACGAAACCTAATGGTATTGATCTTTCCAGTGGTGTGGAAGATGCTCCTGGTATAAAAAATATCGCTAAAATTGCGGAGTTATTATCTGTCATTCGTTAGCAGCAGATGGAAGTAAGGCAAACAATAGTAATAACAGAAGCACCAACCCGCCTCGATCGTTATTTATCCACGGTATGGTCTGATTTATCCCGCTCCCGTCTGCAGAAGTTAATCACTGAGGGTCATGTGCGGATAAATGAACAACTAATTGTAGACAAAAACTTTTTGGTGAAAGCAAACGATCGGGTTACTATCACTATACCCCCCAGTCAGTCCCTAGAATTAACTCCCCAAGCTATTCCTTTAGCAATTCTCTATGAGGATGAGGAACTGTTAGTAATTAACAAGCCTGTGGGTCTAGTTGTCCATCCTGCCCCTGGTCATAACAATCTTACTCTTGTCCATGGCATTCTCGCCCATTGCGACCATCTGTCAGGTATTAATGGTGTGGAAAGACCAGGTATTGTCCATCGTTTAGATAAAGATACTAGCGGTGCGATTGTAATAGCAAAAACCGATCGGGCACATCACAGTTTGCAGCTACAAATTCAACAGAAGACGGCTAAGAGAGAGTACTTAGGCATTGTGCATGGCGTACCCAGTCAGACTACTGGCACAATTGCTGCTCCCATTGGTAGACATCCCAAAGATAGACAGAAGATGGCAGTTGTTCCCACTGGTAGACCCGCCGTTACCCACTGGCAATTACAGGAAAAACTGGGGATGTACGCCCTCTTGCATTTTCAATTAGAAACAGGACGGACTCACCAAATCCGTGTGCACTGTGCCCATATCCGCCATCCCATTGTCGGTGACCCCCTCTACTCCCACGTTTCCCCCCAAATCGCCAGAAAAATGCCCCATCAAGCCCTCCACGCCTGGAAACTCACCTTTACCCACCCCACCCTAGGTACAACCATTGCTGTAGAAGCTACGCCTCCAGATAGTTTTTTAGAATTTCTTAATCATCTCCGTTGCCAGCGTGTCCGTTGAACTTTACAATCCCAAAAAGCGTGCACTATGTTTATGGTTACTACTTCTTCCCGTCTGACTCTGCAAAAACTAGTTAGCCCCCGCTTTTCCCCCCAGGAAGCAGCAGAATTGACTCACTCCTTGACGCAAATTCCTAAACAAATTCCCCCTAAATATTTCTATGACGATCGGGGTTCCCAACTGTTTGAAGCAATTTGTTTACTGCCCGAATATTATTTGACAAGAACAGAAACAGAGCTCTTAGCAAAGGTAGCACCCCAGTTGCCAAGTTATACAGGAGCTTGTGAGTTAGTGGAATTAGGTAGTGGCAGTTCCCGTAAAACCCACATCATTTTACAGGCATATCAGCAACGGGGTTTACCTCTGAGATATACGCCTATTGATATTAGCAGCAGCATCCTAGAAATCAGTGCTTATAATCTTTTGCAGTCCTACCCAGGCTTAGAAGTACATGGAATTGTCGCTACCTATGAAGAAGCCCTTGCCCATCTCCCCCCTACCCAGTTGCCCTGCCGATTGCTCTATTTTTTAGGGAGCAGTTTAGGGAATCTCGATCGGCAGCAATGTGCTACCTTTTTCCAGCAAGTTTATCAGGGGTTGCAAGGAGGGGACTATTTTCTATTAGGGGTAGATTTGCACAAAGACAAAGCTATTTTAGAAGCTGCATATAACGATGCCCAAGGGGTAACTGCTGCCTTTAATCTGAATATTCTTGCCCACTTGAACCGTAGGTTTGGTGCTAATTTTAATCTGTCTAACTTCCGCCATGTGGCTATCTATAACGATGCGGAGCATCAGATCGAGATGTATTTAGAAAGTCTGGTTAACCAGGATGTTTATCTGCAGGGTTTAGATTTGCGTTTGTCCTTACAGGCAGGGGAGAGAATTCGCACAGAAATTTCCCGCAAATTCAATCTGCCAGAACTGACCAATGAACTGAGAACAAAGGGATTCCGCGGGCTGCAGACCTGGCAAGACGATCGGGGTTGGTTTGGACTATGGCTAGGGCAAAAAGTTTAGACTAGTCTCGCAAATCTTCTCGCAAATAAAGGCGCTTAGCTGCTTGAATGGCAGGACGCATTAGTTCATAAAGTTGGCGGACATCGATCGGCAATCTCTCCAACAGGACTTGGGGGTGGGTGACATCCTTAGTGTAAATTATTAAGTTACCTGTGCCCAACAAACGCTGACCAAAGGGCTTTTGAATGGCAATATCTTCTATTTTGTACAACTCGATCGTGTGGACGGTCTGGGAAAACAAGCCTTCTTCGATGAGAACTCGCTGGTCGGTGATCAAGTAGGTCTTAGTCCGCGATTGTAACCAAAAAAAGATATAGCCCAGCCCTAACGTCACAAAGCAGATAAAAAGCCGCGAGAGACTCCCGATCGGGTGGGGATGTCCCTCAAAAAACTTGCGCTCTGGTTCCAGGTAATCACTACTCATCTGCTAACTGAGCTATGTCGATGCTAGCTGAGCTATGTCGATGCATGCATTTGCGCCCAGACCCTAGTAGGCAAGCCCCAGATGTAGATGAAACCTTCAGCCGCCTTGTGGTCAAATTGGTCAGCACTGGTATAGGTTGCTAGGTCTTCACTGTAGAGGCTGTAGGGAGATTTACGCCCCACGATTTGCGCCGTCCCTTTGTGCAATTTTACCCGTACTGTTCCTGTTACTTTTTCCTGGGTCACTCTGATAAAGCCATCCAAAGCTTGCCGCAGGGGACTATACCACAGCCCGTTATAGACCAGTTGGGCATAGGTAGTTTCAATTCCCTGTTTGTAGTGGGTTACTTCCTTGGGCAAGGTGAGACTCTCTAAGTCCCGATGGGCTTGAATCAGCACCATTAGGGCAGGGGCTTCGTAGATTTCCCTGGATTTAATTCCCACTAGGCGATTCTCAATCATGTCAATCCGCCCCACCCCGTGATTGCCAGCGATCGTATTCAATTTTTGGATCAACTCCACAGGTGATAGATTCTCTCCATCTATTGATACAGGCACACCCCCATCAAAGCCAATTTCCACATACTGAGGTGCATCAGGCGTATCACCGATCGCTTTGGTCATGGCAAAAATTTCTTCGGGGGGTTCTTGCCAAGCATCTTCTAAAATTCCCGCCTCGATACTGCGTCCCAATAAATTCCGATCGATGCTGTAGGGGGAAGACTTCTTAACAGGGGCAGGAATGCCATATTTTTCCCCGTAAGCGATCGTTTCTTCTCGACTCATTCCCCACTCCCGCGCTGGGGCGAGGACTTTCAGCTTGGGGTCAAGGGCAGCAATGGAGACATCAAACCGCACTTGGTCATTGCCTTTGCCTGTACAACCGTGGGCAACAGCATCGGCGCCGTACTTGTGAGCCGTTTCCACCAGTATCTTGGCAATTAGGGGACGCGCCAAAGCCGTAGACAGGGGATAGCGATTCTCGTAGAGAGCATTGGCTTGAATAGCAGGAAAAGCATAGTCCCTCACAAATTCTGTCTGTACATTTTCCACTAGGGAAATGTTTGCGCCTGCAGCCAGCGCCTTTTTCTGAATTGGTTCTAACTCTTCTCCCTGCCCCAAATCTGCTGCTAGAGTGATGACTTCTTCCACTCCCCATTCATGTTTCAGGTAGGGAATACACACAGAGGTATCTACGCCCCCCGAATACGCCAAAACAACTTTTTTTGCCCTTGCCATGTTACTTTGCTCGCTCGTCCGTACAGTTTACAGGAAATAGCAAACATTATGGCGATGATTTTAGGTTGTAGTAATGGCTACCCCAATGCTATATTGATATGCCCCGTCTACCGAGGTAGTTATGAGTTTTCCTGAATCAGCTCCAGTTGCCAATCCTGTCTTCTACCGCACCTATAGTCGGCTGCGACAAGTTCAGCCGCTCGGTGAGACTCGCGAACCGCCTGTGCGTGCAAGGGAGAGTTGGCTAGATGTATGTCAACGCACTCTGGAGGGACTAAGGAAATTAGGGAAACTGACGGAGGCAGAGGCGGCACTAATTGACCGCTACCAACGATCGTTGCAATGCCTTACCTCTGGACGGTGGTTGTGGGTAGGGGGCACACCCTGGCTAGAGAACCCCGCTAATTACTCCGGCGCCTACAACTGCACTTCCACAAACATCACTGATTGGGAGAGTTTCGGGCTGCTCATGGATTTGGCAATGCAGGGCTCTGGCACAGGGGCAGTCCTAGAACCCAAATACATTAACCAACTGCCTGTTATCCGCAACAAGTTAAATGTACAGGTAGTAGGCACGATCGGGGCTACACCCAAAGAGAAGCGGCGGGAGGAGACAGAGGTCTTACTAGACATCGGAGCGCAAAAGGCTTTTATTTTCGTGGGGGACAGCCGCAGGGGGTGGGTGAAATCCTACCAGACAGTGCTGGAGTTGGCAGCAGACCGACGGTTTGCTGGTGAAGTAGATGTTGTAGTTGATGTGAGTGATGTCCGTCCTGCGGGAGAGCCGCTCAAGGGGTTTGGGGGGGTGGCTAACCCAGTAAAACTGCCTGGTTTGTACGAAAGGTGTGCCAAGATTCTCAACCGCGCGATCGGGAGAAAGTTAACATCCGTTGAGTGTTGCTTGTTGATTGATGAAGCGGCTGTTTGTGTTGTAGCAGGTAATATTAGGAGATGTCTTCCAGAAGATGCTTTAGTGCACACAATTCGGGGGCTTGTACCCATCAAAGATGTACAGGTCGGTGATTTAGTGCAAACACCGATCGGGTTTAGAAGAGTGGTGCAAAAATTTGACCAAGGTGTCCAAGAAATTACCGAGATTGAGACCAATGCCACTTTCCCTAGAGCGACGTTGAATCATCGTGTCGCAGTTCTTGCAGATGCTGAGGGGGGGATCAAATGGAAATACGTGGTAGCACTAGAGCCAAACGATCGGTTGATACATAACACCCAAGTGATTCCGGGTATAGTGACAAGTTTGCCCCCAGATACTACAGCCCAAAGACCGAAACAAAGTCGGACTGCGAAATCAATTACCATACCTGACTTAACCCCTGATGTTGCTTGGCTGATAGGATTTACTCATGGAAACGGTTACGTAGCTCTGGGGAGAAACAAATATGGAAAACCCTATGGTCGAGTTGAATGGGCAATGAACTCTGCTCAAATTGAATTGAGTCAAAAGATACAACAAAAAATCGATCGTGTTCTGGCTTTGTTTGGAGTGACAGCAACTCGTAAGAACTCTCGGACCGAAAATACGGCAAAGGTCATTTGTTCATCAATTCGATTGGCAGAATACTTTCATCAACACATCAAGCAACCTAACTGTCCTTTAGAAGTCCCTCAGTGGATTTTACAAGCTACAGTAGAAATTCGAGCTGCCTATCTTGCTGGTTTGATGGATAGTGATGGAGCAGTAAATAACCGACCTCCCCATTTGTTGACATCTATCTATCGCAAGTTTAGCAGACAAGTAGGAGTTCTTCTGTCTAGTTTGGGAATACCCAGCAGACTAAAGATTCTGACCCCTACCCAAGAAAAATGGCAAGTTAAATATAATTTAACGATCCCTGCTTGCAAAAAGCAGTACAACTCTTTAATTGCTCCATACTCTATTAAAGGTGCTGTAAAGGAAGGTTTGAAAATGTATGGCTTCACCATCCCTGGTGAAATGATGCGTTCTTGTTACACTTACTCAGAAATGAGAAAAATGGGTTTTAATGGTGCCCATGACATTGATGCCAACTATGAACGTTACATCGAACAATCTGATGTAGATATGGATATTCCTGTCACATTTAAGGGTTTAGGAGTGCAAGATTATGTACCAACCTATGATTTGGAAGTAGAAGAAGCTCATTGCTTTTATTGTGATGGCTATTTAACTCACAACAGCGCAGGCATGAGGCAGGGAGCCAGTGAAGATGAAGAATTTGCCAATGCCAAAGCCAATCTCTGGCAGCAGGATGAACAGGGCAACTGGCGCATTGACCCCGATCGGGATGCCTTGAGGATGAGTAACCACACAAGGGTGTTCCATCGTAAACCAACATTGGAAGAGACGATCGAGGCAGTAAGAAAGCAGTATTATTCAGGGGAAGGAGCAATTCAATGGGCAGGTGAAGCTGTAGCTAGATCAAATGCAGACATTCTGTTCGACTTGACAATCAAGCAAGAATTCTTGAAAGCGTATACAGAGAATAGAGCCAGAGAGTGGTTACAAGTAAAGCATCCCACTATGCCTGAAGTGGAACTTAACCATCGTCTACAGAGATATGGTTTGAATCCCTGCCACTCAGGGGATACCTTAGTAGCTACTAACCTTGGGCTTGTACCAATAGCTGAACTTGTGGGGAAAAAATTTCAAGTACTAGTTGACCTGAGGGCAATTGGTTTGCAGGGAACGGCACTGACCGACGCTATTGCTTTTCCTAGTGGGGTTAAAACCACCTATCAAATCACTCTCGCTAACGGCATGCAGATGCGCTGTACTGATAACCATCAGCATTTGACAAACAGAGGATGGGTTGCTACTAGGGAATTGACACCTGAACATAGGATATTAATTCAAAAAGGAGAGGGTGAATTTGGTGTAGGCACAATATCCGTGGAACAAGCACAAATGCTTGGGTGGTTATATGGTGATGGTTCAATATACCAACATAGGGGTAGATTGGATGCTGTCTTTTACATTAACCAGGTTGAGTTTGCAAATGCATTTCCTGTTTTGAGTCGGGCAGTAAGATCGATTACAGGTTATGAGCCTAGCCTAGTGAAAGGAGTCTATACATTCCACACGGGAGCGCGAGCAATTAATGAATTTCTGGAAAAGATAAAATTTACCACAAAGCAGAGTTTACCACTCGATTTCCTTTGTCAGTCTAGGGAAGTTATTGTTGGTTTCCTACAAGGAATTTTCTCTGCTGATGGTGCAGTCAACGTCGCAGCTAGACATATTGATTTAGTCAGTCAGTCACTTACTCTACTAAGGCAGATTCAGTTGTTACTACTTAACCTGGGGATTAGAAGTAGTATTAGGGAAAAACAAAAGCCAAATTCTCCTGGAATTACTTACTATCTAAAAGATGGCACACAAAAGATTAGCTCTAATAGGGGTTCGTGGCGATTGCTTATCTATCGTGCTGAGGCTAAGAAGTTTGCAGAAAAAATTGGATTTCCTCTCTCTGAGCAAAAGCAATATAAGCTGCAGGAATTTGTCAATTGGCAATCTAGCCGTTGTTACTCGGACGAAGTGGTAGATAGTTGGTTTTCTTCAGCTGTTGTGAGTGTTACGGAATGGACTCAAGAGAATGTGTTTGATTTACAAGTTCCCTTTACAAACTCTTTCATTGCTAATGGCTGCATTACTCACAATTGCGGTGAAATTTTAGGTAGTGATTTTCATTGCAACTTGGCAGAAGTCCATCTCAATCAAATCAACCCCAACGATCGGTTGACGCAAAGAGAGGCATTCACCGCAGGAGCACTAGCGGTTGCTTCTCTCCTCAACCACAAGTTTGTCGTAGAGCGCTATCAAAGAAGTAGAGAACTCGACCCGATCGTGGGCGTATCCTTCACAGGTTTGTTTGATTTCTTTGTCCATTTATTTGGCGTGGATTGGTTAAGGTGGTGGGCGGAAGGCAGACCCAGTAGCAAGGAAGGGGAACAATACAGGCAGACAGAGAGAGAATATCTCACCTTTTGGCGACAGGTAGTCCATGAAGTGGTGTGGGACTATTGCGATCGGCATGGATTGAAACGCCCCAACCGCTGTACAACTGTGCAACCAGCAGGCACAAAGAGTCTGCTGACAAATGCATCTCCTGGATGGCACCCTCCCAAAGCAGCCCGCTACATTCGGCGGATAACGTTTCGTAAAGATGACCCTGTGGCACTGGCTTGTTTGGACTACGGCTACAACATTGTCCCTTCCCAATCAGACAAAGATGAGCAGGGCAACTTGCTCAATGACCCCTTTGACCCCAGGTGCACAGAATGGCTGGTAGAAATTCCCGTGGAAGTACCCTGGGCAAACCTACCAGGTGCAGATGAAATTGATATTGCCAAGTTTTCTGCCCTGGCCCAGTTCGACTTCTATATGCAGGTACAAAAGTTTTACACAACCCACAACACCTCCGCCACAATTGAGCTAAGGGAGTCTGAAATTGAGCCCCTCGCTAGACGGATATATGAAGCCATCCAAAATGATGAAGGGTACATCTCCGCTGCTCTGCTTGCCCGCTTTGATGACCATCAAACTTTCCCCCGCCTACCTTTTGAACCGATCGATAAAGCCACCTACGATCGTTTAGTAGCAGAAGTCCTTGCCCGCCGTAAGACTGACGACTTCCATGCAGCCCTAGCCAAATACGATCGGGGCGTACAGGAGGAGGCAGGCCCAGCCCCCTGCGATTCCGATAAATGCCTGAGATGAGGTAGCCGCCTTATTCCTTCCTAGGGAAGCGCTCCCGATCGATGGCAAATAACCAGCCAAACAAGACGATTGCCCCCACCTGGATAGCTAAATTTACCCCCAGCTCCCCCCAATCCCCCTTGCCTGCTAACAGCTGGGACAGAAACACCACCGCTCCGATCACACCAGACCCCATCAGCGTGGCATAGATAAATTTTCGCAAGGGGCGGTAGGGAGCACGAGCTTCTGCCCGTAAACGTTGTTGGAAGTCTCGGTCAGTCATACCGTAGCAGTAGAGCGCCGTCTTCTGCCAGTTTGCCGCACCGTAGAGCTATCTTCCTTGTGACCATTTGCCGATCGGGTGTCAGACATCTCCTGTACCCCCCTAGCAACTTTCGTGCCGTTGGTAACAGGGAGAGGAGGAGGCGTCTGTAGTAAGAGCACCACCATGGGTTTACCCTGGAGCTTTTGTCGCACCGTCTTAGTCACCTCTCGCTCTAGGTATTGTTTCAAACCGACCCAATCCACAATGCCGCCATTGATGAAATTCTCCCAACCCAATTGCAAAGCTTGCTCCAAGGTTTGAGTGACCAACTCCAACAACTCCTGCCTTGTTGTAACTGACACAACCCCAGTCACATGCAGGTCAGGATTAGTGTAAAGCTTGCCATCTATACCGATCGAGGCTGCCACCGTGATCACCCCATCTTCGGCAATTTGCAGACGGTCTTGTAGGACAGAACCATTGACCACCCCTTCCCTCGAGGCATCGATCAGCTCAATACCCGCAGGTACCTTATCCACAATGCGAATAGCAGACTGGGACACTTCCACCACATCCCCATTCTCAGCAATGACAATATTTTCGGGGGGAATGCCCATAGCTTCTGCCATCTTGGCGTGCAGCTTCAACATCCGCAATTCGCCGTGGGCAGGGAAGAAAAATTTGGGACGCACCAGCGCCAACATCAACTTCTGGTCTTCCTGGTAACCATGCCCCGACACATGAATTCCCTTCTCCTTGCCATAGATAACATTCGCACCCAGAGCAATCAACTTATCGATCGTGCGCACCACAGGAATTGTGTTACCAGGAATAGGATTGGCTGAAAAGATAACCGTATCTCCAGGCACAATCTTCAGCTGGCTGTGGCTATCGTTGGCAAGGCGAGTAAGAGCGGAATTAGGCTCACCCTGAGAACCAGTAGTCAGGATCAGAATCTGGTCATCCCGATAGTGGCGTAGATTTTGTAAAGGCTGAAACAAGTCATCTCGACACTTGATATAACCCAAAGTACGGGCATGGGCAATCACATTCAACATCGATCGTCCCAGTACCGTCACGATCCGCCCGGTTTTTTGGGCAATTTCCAAAACCATCTGCAGCCTGTGGACAGAAGAAGCAAACGTAGTCAGGATCACCCGCCCCGGCGCAGTACTAATATAACGTTCCAGATGGGGATACACCGATCGTTCCGACGGACAAGTACCAGGCACTTCTGCATTGGTAGAATCACTGATTAAACAGAGCACACCCCGTTCCCCATGCTCTGCTAGCCGTTGGAAATCACACATTTCCCCATCCACGGGCGTATGGTCGAACTTGAAGTCACCAGAGTGAATCACCAACCCCGCCGGCGTATTGATGGCAACACTAAAACTATCAGCGATCGAGTGAGTATTGCGGATAAACTCCACAAAGAAACTATTGCCAACCCGTACTACCTCCCTTGGGGCGACGCGGCGTAGCTCCGTGCGACCACTGACACCCGCTTCTGCTAGTTTATCTTCCAAGAGCGCCATTGCCAGACGCGGACCATAAATCACAGGAATATCGAACTGTTTGAGGTGGAAAGGAATCCCGCCAATATGGTCTTCGTGCCCGTGGGTAACAATCATCCCCTTGATTTTGTGCTTATTCTGCCGTAGATAAGTCATATCCGGCAGCACAATATTTACACCTGGCATTCCGTCTTCTGGGAAGGACAACCCCCCGTCCAACAACATAATTTCATTGTTGATTTCAAACACCCAGGTATTCTTACCGATCTCCTTCAAACCCCCAAGGGGAATAATTTTCAGCGCAGGTTGAGTTGTTAATTTAGTCATAGAGTTACACAAATAAATGAACAAAGAAAAAACCTATGTCGAAAGACCTAAATCCGTGAGTACCTGTTTTAGTTTGCCTACTGTCTGTTCATCGGCAGTCACAAGAGGTAGCCTTAATCCCCCTACCTCCCAACCCAAGAGGTTAAGAGCTGCTTTGATGGGAATAGGATTTGTAGTGATAAATAGAGCACGGAAAAGTGGTAACAGCCGTTGATGAATAGCCTCAGCTTCCTTCATCCTACCATTTACTGTATAGTCAATCATTTGCTTTATGTCTCTACCTACCAGGTGAGATGCCACACTCACTACCCCCACTGCCCCCACTGCCATCAAGGGTAAGGTCAAGTAGTCATCCCCAGAGTAGATAGCAAAACTTTCTCCCAAGCGACCCCGCACCTCAGCTGCCAGTCCCAAGTCCCCTGTGGAATCCTTGATGCCCACTATGTTGGGAATTTCACTAAGGCGCAGGATTGTATCTAGTTCAATTCTACATGCCGTCCTACCTGGAATGTTGTAGAGCAAGATAGGTAATTGGGGAGCTGACTCAGCAATGGCGCGAAAATGGGCATATAGACCAGCCTGGGGGGGCTTGTTGTAATAGGGTGTAACCTGGAGTGACCCATCTAGTCCCAGAGCTGCCGCTTTTTGCGTTGCCACGATCGCTTCCCTGGTGGAATTAGAGCCAGTCCCTGCCAGAATTTTTGCTCTGTCCCCTACCGCCTGCTTAACCGCCTGAAAGAGTTGATACTCCTCCTCCCAAGTCAGGGTGGGTGATTCCCCCGTCGTACCACACAAAACGATCGCATCACTGCCCTGTTCGATCAAGTGCAGAGCCAAGCGCACCGCCATGTCGTAGTTAACGTTTCCCTCCCCGTCAAAGGGAGTAACCATCGCCGTGATCAGTCTGCCAAAGGGTATGGTCATAGAAGTTGGTCAGCAATCATAGCTTCAGCGATTTGAATAGCATTAAGAGCCGCTCCTTTACGTATCTGGTCACCACAGAGCCACAACTCCAAAGCATGGGGATGAGACAAATCTGCCCTAACTCTGCCCACCAAGACGTTATCCTTGCCACTAGCCTCGATCGGCATGGGAAAGTAGTTGCGCTCAAAATCCTGCACTACCGTCACCCCTGGGGCTTGCTGCAATACTTCAAGAGCGGTTTTCACAGGAAACGGCGCACGGAACTCAATGTTAACCGCTTCCGAGTGGGCGCGCAATACGGGAACCCGTACACAGGTGGCAGTCAAGCGCAAATTCGGCTCAGCGAAAATCTTGCGGGTTTCTTTCATCATCTTTACTTCTTCCCCGCAGTAGCCATCGGCATTAAAGGGGGAGTTGTGCAAGAAAAGATTAAAGGCAAGGGGATACTGGAATACTTCCGTAGGGGGGGATTGATTAGCTAAAATCGCTCTAGTTTGCTCCAGGAGTTCTGCCATTGCCCGCGCTCCCGCTCCACTAGCTGATTGGTAGGTGGCAATTACTAACCGCTCCACAGGAATCACCCGGTGCAGGGGATAGACCACCACACTCATCAGAATTGTCGTGCAGTTGGGGTTGGCAATGATGCCTTTGTGTCCTTTGAGGGCGTAGCGATTGACTTCCGGTACGACCAGCGGCACATCTGGTTCCTGGCGGAAGGCACTGGAGTTGTCAATTACCACACAGCCTTTGCTTACGGCGATCGGTGCCCATACCTTTGCCTGCTCTGACCCCGCCGAGGCTAGCACCAGGTCAACACCCGCAAAAATACTCTCTGTCACCGCCTCCACCGTCATTTCCTCCCCCTGAAACGGAATTTTTTTACCCGCCGATCGGGGGGAAGCCAGCAATTTCAGGTCAGCGACAGGGAAATGGCGCTCTGCCAGAAGGGACACAAACTCTGCCCCCACTGCCCCCGTTGCTCCCAAAATAGCAACCCGATAGGACTTAGACAAAAATCCTCCTTGCCTTTGTATTCTTACTTACCTGTTGAGGCTCACTATAGCACAGATCAGGGTCCTGTAAAGATGGCATCTTCCACATCACGGCGACTGAGGGAGTAGGGGAAGGCACGCATAGCCCCCGATCGGTTATAACGGACGCGGATTTCCTCAATGTCCATCATGATTTCCGCTGACCAACCCTCATAAACCACCGACCAGCGCGTGGGGTCTTCCTCATCTTGCACACAGCCCTTTGACCGCAGCCAGGCTTCGATCGTGGGTAGAGGGTGGTTATACAGAGGTGTATCAGGCGGTGGTAGTTTCATCCCAGTTCCCGTAAGAGCGCTACAGTAAAAGCCAACCCTAGACAGATTAGCAAAGTCAGCAACAAAATGACCAGGGCAAAGATTTCGCCGCCCGAGAGAGCACGTTCCGTGGGCAGTCCATCGTCCTCTCTGGTGGAAACGGGTAGGGGAGGGGTTTGGTATTGGGGTAGGAGGGATAAATCGTAGGCAGCACGGTGTACAGGGTCTTGCAGGACACGATAGGCCTCCTGGATTTCCCGCAACTTTTCTCGCGCAATTTCGGGCGGAATAGTAGTAGTGTCTGGATGGTAGCGTTTACTCAACTGCCAATAGGCACGCCTGATCTCTGCCGCTGTGGCGCGGGGACTCACCCCTAACACCGTGTAAAACGATCGTCTTTCCACACTCTGGGGCAAGGGCACTACAATGAACATATAATTCTTTATCTAATTTAACATTGAGCAAAATGTTGTCAAACCCCGCCACTCTGCCCTGGGACAGAATCATCAGTACTCTCGTTGCCATTCCTCTTGCTTTGATGGTGATTTGGTGGGGTGGGTGGGTTTTCACTGTCTGTTTGGGCATACTGGTGTTTTTGGGACAGTGGGAATATTTCCAGATGGCACGGGCGAAGGGGTTAGAACCGGCGGCTAAAACCACAATGGTAGTTAGTCAAGTACTTCTAGTGTTTTGCCAGTTACAAAATGACCTAAATTTGCAGGTAGATTTAGCCGATGCCGTTGTACCTGTGGCAGGAACTTTTATCTGTTTTTACCTATTGTTTCAACCCAAATTAGCCACGATCGCTGATATTGCTACTTCGATTTTGGGGTTATTTTATGGCGGTTATTTACCTAGTTACTGGGTGCGATTGCGGGGGGTAGGGGATGATAGTTATTTGTTATTGGGTCTGAATCAAGGGGGAATAGATGTATTGATGGCGTTTACTTGTATTTGGGCATCTGATATTTTTTCCTATGTGGGGGGTAAATTATTTGGCAAAACCCAACTTTCAACTATTAGTCCCAAAAAGACAGTGGAAGGGGCAATTTGTGGTCTGTCCAGTTGTATTGCTGTAGCGATCGGGTGGGCTTGGTATCGCCAATTACCTTACTTTACTTTGACAGGGTTAGGCTTGGGAATCTTGATTGGCATTGCTAGTTTATTGGGAGATTTAACAGAATCCATGATGAAAAGAGATGCGGGAGTAAAAGATTCAGGACAGATTATTCCTGGACATGGCGGCATACTCGATCGGGCTGATAGTTATGTATTTACTGCTCCCTTGGTTTATTATTTTGTGGTTTTATTACTACCTACTCTATCCAATATCTAGGACAAAGGGGATACTCCTCGGGCTTTAGGAAAATTTAATTGGTCAGACTGCCAGCCATACCCTAAGCTGCTAGAAGCGGCGATTTAGAGGGTTGACTATGGTCAAAGTTACACGCAAGACAGGGGAGATAAGTTTTACCACGGCTCCACCCTTATTCCTAATTTTGTTTATGCTGGTTTGGGGTATTGGTTTTATTGGCATGCCTTTGTTTATGATTGGTATGTCTCTATCCAGGCTGGGGATTACAAAGTTTACCTGCCAAAAAATAGAACCACGGCTAGCTGACTGTCAACTCTCTATGACCCCAAGACTGTCTATTTTTCCAGTTAGTGTGCAGGAATACAAAGGAGTCAAAGGAGCAAAGTATGTAGAGGAAACAAGAAGAGATAGTGAGGGAGATGAGTACAAGGTTTATTTTGTAGAGTTGCAAAAAGTGGGGGGTGTGGAGAAGCTGAGAATGTCATACGAGTTAGCTGCACAGATACCACCTCGCTTAGATACATTCCTTAAGTCTCAGGAGGAAACTTTTACTTTGACTGAGGAAAGAAACTTTGATCCCTTATTTTTGCTTAGCATTCTATTCCCAGGTCTGTTTATTGTGATTGGTGTGTCTGCTGTTGCTGCCTTTTTGTGGGTAGAGAAGCTGAGTATCAACTCTAATTTTGGTCAGGTTAGCTACCTACGCATAGGTATCCCCCTTTTCAGAAGGATTTATAGCTTTAATGAGATTCAATCTGTCAGGATTGACACTGTGCGTGATGAAGACTCCACTATCTACAAGGTGCAAATCCTACCTTGCAAAGGGAAACCGATCGAAGTAGATTCCACTACCGATCGTGACGAAGCAATAGGGTTACTCAGAGAAGTAGGTAGCATGATCGGCTGCCCTCAGATAGAACCAGAGAAAGAAGAAAAAGATTAAATTGATTAGGCTATCCGCTTTCTCGGTGCATACTTTTGCGTAACTGTATTGATTTTCACCCCGTAGTGTTAAATATTAATACAAAGCTTAACAGAGAAAATCCTAGCTATGACCCGATCGGTAAAAGTACAAAACTGTTTTATCTCTGCCCTAGCAAAGTCTATTCCCCTATTTACTCCCTCCCTGGAATAATTGCAAAATTAGGTAAACTTTTAGAGCAAGATAAATTCGGATTGTGATGCCATGCAGATTTTTATCAATTGGCTTAAGCTTCTACTGTTCGTTTGCTAAAGGGAGTGGTGCCCACTGAAGACTCAAAGTAAAATACGGGTAACCCTAGAGCACACCCCTAAATGACCAAGCGACCAATTGACGTACTTCTGGGTAAAGTCTACATGGAGATGGAGCACCTAACCGCTCAAATCCATGCAAACTCGCAAAATTTTCGCAAGCAATTCGATAACATATGTGTTTCCCTTGAACCCCTTAAGCACACATTGCTTGACCTAGATACTATCTTTGTATCCTCTAGTCCGTCCCCTGATACTACTGCGTTAGACTTCGATCGTCTGCAGTTTTTTAGTAAAAGTGATGGTGTGGCAGAACTTCTCAGTAATCCTCTATTAGATGCGGAAACGATCGAGGAATTTCGCTGGAAGTTTTTTTACTACGAAACCAAGTTAGAGGCTTTGAGTTTGGAAATACAAAAACTGCAAAACCGTAGTGTTAAGCCAGGCATAAGTATTGATGACTTAATCCGCAATTGGTTAAATCCGCCAGAACGGATATTAGCAGAATACCGAGATATACTAGAGGAGAAGCGAGCACTGCGTCAGCAGATCAGGGAGGAACTGGTGCAAAATTCTAACTTAGCTAGGAAGTATATCAGTCACGGCTTGCAACAAATTTATCAATTTTTCCGTGATATTGAGACAAAGTTACCCCAAAACCAACAGTTAAAGTTCCACAAAAGTGATCATGATCCCTACCACCTCCTAGCAGAGCTAAACTTACTAAAGAAGGAGGATTATCTTACTTTTTGGTGTAGTTACTACTTAAACCGATCGGTACAGATAGTCCCTAGCCTACAGGAAAATTGGTTTTACTTGAAAAAAACGGGTAGTCATTCAGTTGAGTTACACACTTTGCTGAGCTGGATTAAACAACTGCTTACTACCTATGCTACTAGTACTAACCTTATTAATGCTAAGTTAGTTATTTACGATAAATTGACCGATCGGGAACGGGTCTACAACTTACCCTAGGGTAGAAATAATGCCTAGAGGGAATCGCCTTGTGGTAGTCTAGGGGGGTGCAAACTCTGTACATTTATTTACAATTCCATGACATTGACTGCGACTGTATCCCCTCGATTTAGTTGGGTGAACGTAATCTTTTTTGGCGTTTTTCATCTCGCCGCCTGTGCCGCTCCCTTCTATTTTTCCTGGCAGGGATTGGGCATGATGCTATTTTTACACTGGCTGTTGGGTAGTCTGGGCATTTGTCTGGGCTATCACCGTCTTATCAGTCATCGTAGTTTCCAAGTACCCCGTTGGCTAGAGTATGTTTTTGTTACTTTAGGGGCATTGGCACTCCAGGGTGGTCCTGTGTTCTGGGCTGGTAATCACCGCCAACATCACGGTTTTACCGAAGATGTCGATAAAGACCCCTATTCAGCCAAGCGGGGGTTCTGGTGGAGTCACATGGATTGGGTGCTGCGCGCCAGACCTGAACATTTTCTGCTGGAGAACTACTGCAACTATGCTCCTGAAATCGCTGCTGACCCCTATTACCTCTTTCTAGAAAAGTACTTTGTCTTCTTGCAAATCCCCCTGGCACTGCTAATCTATGGCATCGGTGCGAGCCAAGGTTTGGGGCTGTCCTTTTTGGTCTATGGGGTGTTTGTGCGGGCGGTTTTCCTCTGGCATACGACTTGGCTGATTAACTCTGCCTGCCACAAGTGGGGCTATCGCAATTTCCCTGATGTGGAAGACCATTCTACTAACCTGTGGTGGGCAGCTCTTCTGACCTACGGTGAAGGTTGGCATAACAATCACCATGCCTATCCCAAATCCGCTCGATCGGGGTTGCACTGGTGGGAGATTGATTTGACCTGGGGTGTAATTCGTCTGTTGGAGATCGTAGGGTTGGCGAAAAAGGTCTATCTCCCCGCGCCGTGGCAGAATAGTTAATTAGTTTTGCAGTCAGCGCAATCCCAACTCCAGGGTGCTAGGATCAGCCGTTAGTAATTTTTTTAATATTCCCTATGGCATATACTCCGACCGTAATTGTGACGGGGGCATCTTCTGGGGTTGGTCTTTATACGGCTAAGGCACTGACTCACAGAGGTTGGCACGTGGTGCTTGCCTGTCGTAATTTAGAAAAAACTGTTAAGGTAACTACTGAAGTGGGATTGGTGGAAGGAAATTATTCCATCTTTCCCCTTGATTTGGCGAATTTAGCTAAAGTACGGGAATTTGTCACCGCTTTTCGCAGCACAGGGAAAAACCTGGATGCTTTGGTGTGTAATGCTGCCGTCTATTACCCCATCCTCAAGGAACCCCTGCGCAGTGCTGATGGCTATGAACTCACGGTTGCTACCAATCATCTGGGGCATTATCTCCTGTGTCGGTTGCTGTTAGAGGATTTGCAAAAGTCGACCTATCCCGATCGGCGGGTGGTTATTCTCGGCACAGTTACTGCTAACACTAAACAGTTTGGTGGCAAGATTCCTTTCCCCACTCCCCCTGACCTAGGAGATTTAACGGGACTAGCCAAGGGGTTCAAAGAACCAATCAGTATGATTGACGGTAAGCCCTTTAACTCGGGCAAAGCCTATAAGGATAGTAAGCTGTGCAATATTATGACAATGCGGGAACTACACCGCCGCTATTATGAAAGTACGGGGATTGCTTTCCTGTCTCTCTACCCTGGCTGTGTGGCAGATACGGCTCTGTTTAGACACTATTTCCCGCTCTTTCGTGTCCTCTTCCCCATCTTGCAAAAATATATCACCAAGGGCTATGTGTCCCAGGAACTGGCGGGGCAGCGGGTGGCAGATGTAGTCACAGACCCCAAACTGCGGGTGTCAGGAGCCTATTGGAGTTGGGGCGATCGGCAAAAGGAGGGACGGGAGCCTTTTATCCAGGAGCTTTCACCTGAGGCAATGGATGATGCCAAGGCGGCAAAACTCTGGGAGCTAAGTGCCAAGTTGGTGGGACTAGAATGAAGCGGCGAGTTAATCTCACTTTTCCCCGTACGGTTGTGGGTGTGCCTGTCACCTACCGTTTAGCGCGGGATTTTAATGTGGCTGCCAATATTATCCGTGCCCAAGTCGCTCCCGATCAGGTGGGGAAAATGGTGTTGGAACTGCAGGGGGATATGGATCAGATAGAGAGTGCGATCGAGTGGATGCGTTCCCTGAATATTACTGTTTCCCTACAGAGCAAGGAGATCGTCATTGATGAGGAGGTCTGTGTGGATTGCGGTCTCTGTACAGGGGTCTGTCCTACCCAGTCCCTTACGCTTAACCCCCATTCTTTTCGCCTCAGTTTTAATCGCAGTACCTGCACTGTCTGTGAGCAGTGTATCCCTGCCTGTCCCGTTGGTGCTATCAGTGTCCATCTCTAGGGATGAATTTGCTCCCCTCCCTGTCATAAATCTAAACATTTGCTCGGAGGTCGCGTATACTACTAGAGGTTAAAGCTACGGAATTTATAGATGCAGGAGGCGGGACAGACTACTTTAACCCCTATTGAATTTATGGGTGCACCAGAGGGGTTCAATCCTACTTTAGCTCTATTGATTTTTGCAGTCATTTTGTTTGCTTTGTCTACAACGGGTTACTGGCTCTGGCATTGGTATCCGCCTTTAGTCTTCTTCCTTAACTTTGTCTCTCTGTATGTCTTGGGTACGGTGATCCATGATGCTTCCCACGGGGTAGCCCATAGGAATCGGATTGTCAATGCGGTGATGGGGCATATTTCGGCGCTGCTGCAGGGATTTGTGTATCCTGTCTTTACTAGGGTGCATATGCAACACCACGCCCACGTTAACGACCCCGAGAATGACCCCGATCACTTTGTCTCAACGGGTGGTCCCCTCTGGTTAATTGCGGTGCGGTTCTTCTATCACGAGGTGTTTTTTTTCCAACGGCGGTTGTGGCGCAAGTGGGAACTGTGGGAGTGGTTCTTTAGCCGTCTGTTGTTGGTAATTGTCTTAACTTTGGGCTATTACTACGGATTTTTGTCTTACATTCTCACCTACTGGTTTGGTCCAGCGGGAATTATGGGATTGCTCCTAGGGCTGTTCTTTGACTATTTGCCCCATCGCCCTTTCCAAGAACGATCGCGCTGGAAAAATGCCCGTGTCTATCCTGGTTGGCTGTTGAATATTCTGTTGCTGGGGCAGAACTACCATTTAATTCACCATCTGTGGCCTAATATTCCCTGGTATAACTATCAGCCTGCTTACTACAAGATGAAGCCCCTCTTAGATGCCCACGGCTCACCCCAAAGTTTGGGTCTGTGGCAGTTACCTGACCTGGGGGGGTTTATCTATGACATCTTCTTGGGAATCAGGTTTCATCATCATAAATAGTGTTTAACGTTGCGGTCATTATTCCCACGGGGGTGGGGGCAGCGATCGGGGGCTTTGCGGGGGATGCTCTACCTCTAGTCCGTGCCCTAGCTGCAGTTTGCGATTGGGTGGTAACCCATCCCAACGTAGTCAACGGCGCCAGTCTGTATTACCCTCTCCCCAATGTCCTCTACACGGAAGGCTATGCCCTCAATCAATTTGCCATGGGTAGGTGGGCACTTCGACCGGGACAGGGAAACCCGATCGGGGTTATTTTCGATCGGGCAATTGAATCGGACTTGTTGCTTAGGCATGAGCAGGTTATGGCAGCGGCACGGGCAACTTTGGGACTGGACATTCCCCAAGCGGTGATTACGGATACCCCCCTCGGCGTGGAGCTACGGCAGGGCAGTTCGGGAGCAACATGGGGCACGATCGCCCGTCCCGACAGTTTGCTGAGGGCAGCGGTGGAGTTGCTAGAAAGGAATGGTAGGATCAAGGCTATAGCGGTGGTGGCGCGCTTTCCAGATGAGCCAGAGAGTGAAATACTGCAGAAGTATCGATTGGGACAGGGGGTAGATGCCCTAGCGGGAGCGGAAGCGGTAATCAGTCACCTAATCACGCGGGAGTTGGAGTTACCCTGTGCCCATGCCCCCGCCTTGCGACCCTTGCCTCTATCCCCAGAGGTTGACCCCAGAGCTTGTGCGGAGGAAATAGGCCACACCTTTTTGCCCTGTGTGTTGGTGGGGTTGAGTCATGCGCCCCAAATTGTTAGCCAGCTTGGTCATCTCTTACCTGGGGATTTGCGATCGGCTCAGATCAGCGCCGTAATTGCTCCCTACACCTGCTGTGGTAGTCCTGCTCTGTTGGCTTGGTGGGAACAGGGTTCGACAATTGTTCTGGTCAGAGGGAATACCACGGTACTAGATGTCTTGCCCCAGGACGTGGGGATCAGGGGTATTGTAGTGGAAAATTATTTGGAAGCGATCGGGGTGTTGGTATCTATGCGGGCAGGAGTTTCTCCCCAGGCGCTGCTACGCTAGGATGGATAATAGTTGGTGGAGTCAGGTAGGATGAATACCCCCCTCATTGTCGGTGCCCTAGTTGTAGCAGTATTAGTAGTGCTGTGGCTGGTCAATGTTATTAAGACAACCCTCCAAACTGCCCTGATGATTGGTGTAGTGGTATTTGCTCTGCAGGTGGGGTTTAAGGTGGGACCATTAGATGTGTGGAAACAGGTGCAGGCGGGGGCAGCAGCCTTAGCCCAATGGTTAAGAAATTGGGGGAATAGATACTCCCCCTTTAAGAAAACACCCCAAGAGAGTTTGCTCTGGCTAATACCGATCGCCCTAGAACAACTGGGGGATTTAGGTTAATTTATCCGCCAGCAATGGCAGGTACAATGCTCACTTCATCCCCATCTTTGAGGGCAGTATCGGCACCGTCAAGGAAGCGAATATCTTCGCTGTTGACATAGAAGTTGACGAAACGGCGGATATTCCCATTCTCGTCGCAGAGGCGTTCCTTGAACCCAGGGAAGGTTGCCTCCAGGGTGTTGAGCATTTCACGGATGTTAGCGGCTTCACACTCGATCGTGGCTTGGTTATTCGTCAGATTTTGCAAGGGTGTGGGAATCAGAACTTTCAGCGCCATAATCTAGATCACCTATAACTTCTGCCCTATTGTACTACCCCTCTAATTCCTTGAGGGCGTTGGTGAGAGCCATGACAGTTTCCTTGGCATTGCCAAAGAGCATCATTGTCCTCTCTTTGAAGAACAATTCGTTTTCTACCCCTGCAAAGCCCTTGTTCATGCCCCGCTTAATCACGATCGTGTGCTTTGCCCTGTCCACCTCTAAAATGGGCATCCCATAGATGGGACTGTCCTTGGCAGTGCGGGCACTGGGGTTAACTACGTCATTGGCACCAATTACTAGGGCAACATCCACGTAGGGAAACTGGGGATTGATGTCATCCATGTCGTAGAGTTGGGAGTAGGGTACGTTAGCCTCTGCCAAGAGCACATTCATGTGACCAGGCATCCGCCCCGCCACAGGGTGAATAGCATACTTCACATCTACACCTAATTTTTCCAGTACTTCCGCTAACTCCCGTACAGCGTGCTGGGCTTGGGCAACTGCCATGCCATAACCAGGGACAATCACTACCGATCGAGCATAGCCCATAATCATTGCTGCCTCTTCGGCATCTACTTGCCTTATTGTGCCTTGGGTTTGACCTGCTGCTGCCCCAGCCGCTGTCACACTGCCAAAACCACTGAAGAGAACATTGAGCAAACTGCGGTTCATGGCTTTACACATGATCTGGGTGAGGATAAGCCCAGATGCTCCAACCAAGGCACCTGCCACAATCAAAATGTTGTTCATCACTACAAAACCAGCAGCACTCCCTGCCAAGCCGGAAAAGGAGTTTAACAGGGAAATCACCACCGGCATATCGCCACCCCCGATCGGTACTACCAGCAAAACCCCCACTACGAGGGCAATCAGATTGATGGTGAGGAAAATCCACAGGTCAGGTTGGAAGAGAATCCAGCCGCTGCCAATCAGGAACCCCACCAACAGAGCACCATTGACCCACTGCTGCCCCACAAATTTAATGGGTGTACCAGGCATAATCCCCTGCAGCTTAGCAAAGGCTACCATACTGCCTGTGAAGGTAACGTTACCGATGAGCACGCTCAAGAGAATGGAGATGGCAACCACGATCGGTATTCCTGTGCCACTGTGGGTCAAGCGCCAGTATTCTCCTACTGCTACCAGGGAAGAAGCTAAGCCCCCCAAACCATTGAGGAAGCCCACCATCTGGGGCATATCCGTCATCGCTACCCCGTAAGCAATCCACACCCCTAGGGCGGACCCGATCGCTAGTCCCACCGCCAAATAGGTGTAGTTCAAAATGTGCTGATCCAGAAGAGTAGCCCCTACTGCCAAAAACATCCCCACTGCCCCCAAAATATTGCCCTGACGCGCAGTGGCGGGAGAACTCATTCGTTTCAAGCCCAGGATAAACAAGCCCACCGCAGCCAAGTAGGCCAACTGAATCGCGCTCGGTAGAAAGTCTGCCATTTTAGCCCTCCTTTTTCTTGAACATTTCCAACATGCGATCGGTTACTAGAAAACCTCCCACCACATTCACCGTAGCGGCAATTACAGCAATTAAGCCCAAAACAGTGGCTAAGGTGGGATTTTGGCTACTACTGGCTACTAAAAGCGCACCAATCAGAGAAATACCAGAGATAGCGTTAGACCCCGACATCAGAGGTGTATGGAGGGTAGGGGGGACTTTGTTAATAATTTCAAAGCCGGCAAAACTAGCTAATGCAAACACAAACAAAGCGCTGATTAAGCCTTCCATAAGCCCCTCCTAGACTTGTACTGGCGTTAACATCTCTTTTACCCTGGGATGACGAATTTCCCCACCATGGCAAACACAGGCACTGCTGACAATGTCATCACTGAAATCCAGATAGATGGCTTTGTCTTTTACTAATAGTTGGAGGAAATTGCAGATATTTTTGCTGTAGAGCTGGGAAGCATGGACAGCTACTGTCGAAGGTAAGTTGACAGGTCCTAAAATCTTTACCCCGTTCTTCTCGATCGTCTGTCCCGGCTGCGACCCCACACAGTTTCCCCCCTGCTCAGCAGCCAGGTCAACAATCACAGCACCGGGTTTCATGCCTGCAATCATCTCTTCCGTGACCAGGATGGGCGCTTTTTTGCCTGGTACCTGGGCAGTAGTAATCACTACATCAGCTTCCTGCACATGCTTAGTCAAAATCTGGCGAGCGTACTCCTGGGCATTCTGGGAAATTTCCCTAGCGTAGCCCCCCTGGGCAGTTGTCTCTTCGTTGAGGGTAATTTCAATAAACTTGGCCCCCAGACTCTGCACCTCTTCTTTCACCGCTGGGCGAATATCATAGGCTTCTACTACAGCTCCTAGCCGTCTGGCAGTAGCAATCGCCTGTAACCCCGCTACACCTGCTCCCATCACCAACACCCTAGCGGGGGGAATTGTGCCTGCCGCCGTTGTCAACATGGGGAAATAACGGGGGAGAGCTTCCGCTGCTAAAATTACCGCTTTGTAACCAGCGATCGACGCTTGAGAAGACAGGGCATCCATGGACTGTGCCCTACTGGTGCGGGGGATCATCTCCATGCTGATTCCCGTCACTCCCCGCTCATTCAAAGCAGCAATCGTTTGGGGTACTCCCAGGGGATTGAGAAAGCCCACCACAATCTGCCCAGCATGCAAATGCTCCCATTCTTCGGGGGTAGGGGGACTGACCTTGGCAATGACATCCGCCTCAGCCAGAATTTGCGCTTTGTTGTTTCCTATGGCAGCTCCCACCGCCTGGAACTCGCTATCAGTAATATTAGCCCCTAAACCAGCCCCTGTTTCGATCGTGACCGTCCAACCCCGTTTAACTAGAGTCGCTATCACACTGGGCACCAGCGCTACGCGGCGCTCAAAACCCCTTGTCTCATTGACTACAGCAATTTTCATGGATATCTACTCTCTTGTGCGTCCTTCCTCAGTGAAACCCCATTTATTAGAGTTTTATGTATCCTAAAATCCCAAACCAAAGTGATCGGGGCATTCTTAAGTATGTCTTTAGCTCTTACCCCTGATCCCCACACATAAATTCAAATTTCTGTCGACAGAGGTTTGCCCAGCTTAAAAATTTGTAACAAACACCGATTCAACGACATAGTATAAAAAATGCTAAGGTGTATAAGGCAAGTTTTAGAAACAGCCCTTTAGACCAACTCTATTACATAAACTCTTAGGAGACCTAAGTCTATGTTCGACGCTTTTGCGAAAGTTGTAGCTCAGGCTGATGCCCGTGGGGAGTATCTCACTCCTGCTCAATTCGATGCCCTCAGTGCTATGGTTGCCGAAGGTAACAAGCGCATGGACATCGTCAACCGCATTTCCAGCAATGCTTCCAAGATTGTGGCAGATGCTGCGCGTGCTTTGTTTGCGGAACAGCCCCAGTTGATCGCTCCCGGTGGCAATGCCTACACTAGCCGCCGTATGGCTGCCTGCCTGCGGGACATGGAAATCATCCTTCGCTATATCACCTATGCCATGTTCACTGGAGATGCTAGTGTACTGGACGATCGTTGCTTGAACGGTCTGCGGGAAACCTACTTGGCTCTCGGTACCCCTGGGGCTTCTGTAGCAGTAGGCATTCAAAAGATGAAGGATGCTGCCATTGCCATTGCTAATGACCCCAACAACATCACCCGTGGCGATTGCTCCAACCTGATCGCTGAATTGGCTACCTACTTCGATCGGGCTGCTGCTGCTGTAGTGTAGTTTTTCCACTGGTCAACCATCTAAATCAACGGAGAAAGAATTACAATGAAAACCCCTTTAACTGAAGCTATTGCTGTTGCTGATTCCCAAGGGCGCTTTCCTAGCTCCACTGAAATTCAAATTGCTTTTGGTCGCTATCGTCAAGCTGCGGCTAGTCTGGAAGCGGCTCGTGCTCTCTCTGCCAACGCTGTCAACCTGGCTAATGCTGCTGCTAATGCTGTCTACCAAAAGTTCCCCTACACTACCACCATGCAAGGTCCTAACTACGCTTCTACCCAGTTAGGCAGAGACAAGTGTGTACGGGACATCGGCTACTATATCCGCATGATCACTTACTGCCTGATTGTTGGTGGTACTGGTCCCATGGATGATTACTTGGTAGCCGGTTTGGCAGAAATCAACCGCACCTTTGAACTGTCCCCTAGCTGGTACATTGAGGCTCTCAAGTACATCCGTGCTAACCATGGTTTGACTGGGGATGCTGCTGTAGAAGCTAACTCCTACATCGATTACGCTATCAACGTATTGAGCTAGTTATCAAGTAGTTTACACTTTGGACAGGGGTCAGTCTGACTCCTGTTTTTTGTTGCTTAACGGTGGACGCTTGACCTTAACTAATTACTACTGATTTCTGCTACTTTAGAAGTACAAACATTTAGTAAACGGAGCTTTAGTTATGACTTTATTCTTTCAAATACTGGTGGGTTTGTTTATCCTTTACTCCTTCGCCATGGTAATTGCCGTACCTGTCGCCTATGCCCTACCCAGTAACTGGAACCAAACTCGTCCTCTCATTCTCCTGGGTTCCATTCTGTGGGTGCTATTTGTCATCGTCATTGGCATCCTCAATTCCTTCGTCGTCTAGCCACAAAAAAAACTCCCGATCGTTACAGATCAGGAGTTCATCCCTTACTTAACCCAACGTACTAACCTTCAATAGCAGGGGCAACGAGAGCTACAGGAGATACACCAGTCGCTGCCAAATCCAGCGGGAAGTTGTGCGCATTCCGCTCATGCATCACTTCCATCCCCAGGTTCGCACGATTGATAATGTCCGCCCAGCTCGGTACTACCCGACCCTGGCTGTCCACAATTGACTGGTTGAAGTTGAACCCGTTCAGATTGAACGCCATCGTGCTTATCCCCAGCGCCGTAAACCAAATCCCCACTAC